>CALMVA010000074.1 GCA_937873035.1 uncultured Sphingomonadaceae bacterium
CGGCGCTTGGAATGTCCAAAAGCCTTGCTGCATACGTGCAGTCATGCGGTTGAGCGTCTGTTCTGCGTTTTTCTGGCGCGCGTGCTGACTGACACACGCCAGCAAATTCTCCACAAGCTTACTGTCGGAATCTTCGCCAAACTCGATGGACGGAGATTCCAATGCAGCGCCGGTTGCGCCGATTTCCGCACGAAGCTGCAAATGCGCATCGATCCCGCGCGCAAGGCGGGAGATGTCATCAATCACAACGACATGGGAATGTTTGCGCGTTGAGCGCAGAAATTTGATCATCGCATCCATGCCGGGGCGTCTTGCGACGCTGCCCGACATATCGTCTTTGAAGACGTGGACGACTTCATAGCCCTTATGCTCGCAAAACAGGCGGCATCGTTGCTCTTGTGATGATAGGCCGTCACTCCGCGTCGTTTGCTGAGCAGACGATACGCGGCAATAAATCACGGCGGTTTTTTGTGGCACATGTGTCATGGCGCAAAATCCTCGTTTAGGTTTTTGGTGATCGCGCCATCGCGCTCATTCTGAGCGCCGAGGTCAACAGTCATGGCCTTGCCAAGAAGCAAAATCATACCACTTTCACCCCCATTTTGTGAAGCGCGAATGTTACGATTTTCGATGGCAAGTTGCTCTGGATGCACGCCCCACGCGGCATCAACAAAAGCCTTCATCATGTTGACGACAATGAGGATTGCTTCTTCTTTCTGCTGGTCAGTCATTCCTTCAATATCAGCAACGAGCGCACGATATTGATCAAACTCAGCAGTCGAAATTCCAACAATCTCATTCATCACAATCACCATCACGACTGTGCTTGGCATACCCAAGCAGCGTGAAAGTGATTTTGGTTTATGGCCGAAACCAACGTGGGGGAAACTGGAATGTCGTCATCAGTTTGCGCCACATTATATTACAATTATACGCACATTTGTATCAAAATTGCAAGTTTGTCCGCAGAATTCTGCCACTTTTAGCGTTCGAGACCACGATCTTTGCCGATCATACGCTCGCCAACTTTGCGGATTTTGTTGACGCGTTTCAGATGATCATATCGCACCAGTTGCTTGGCGGCGGCTCGCATGCGTTGCTCGGGATTATTCTTCGCGAACGGCGGAGTCAGCTCATGCGGGTGTCCCTGTTTGGTCAGCAGATCGCGGTAGCGTGATTGGGTGAGTGAAGGCTCGCAGAGAACGAACCGAGCATCTAACCGTGTGATGGCATTCGCCACGCGATCATGGACGCGCGATTCCCAAAAACTTCGCGCGCCTTCATTGTTGAACCGCGACGTCAGCGTTGAATTCTCGTTCATTCTGAAATTCCTTTGTGCAGATCGCGCACATCGCGCACCTGATTTTTCCACGGATCGACGGTGAAGTAGGGAACCGCATCGCTGATGAGCAGATGCGGCATGGATGCCACACGGATCACCTGCCGCGTGGGGCCAAGTGCGATCACATCGCCCGCTTGCAGCACGGGGCGCTTGTTTTCGGAAAGGTTGGCGTTGGCAGTTTGCACGACGCCGCCAGAGTGACTGACACCATTTTGCAGGATGGTTTTCGTCCCCGACCAAAGTTCGATATCTTTCAGGAGATCAGGCTCCCACACCGATTTCATGGTCAGAATGCCGACCTGATCCTCAATGTCCTTCACTTGCTCACGCGACCATTGGCTTGTGAGCGAGTTGCGGCCTTGTGCAAAAAACCAGTAGCTTACGCCAAGCCCACGATAGAGGCGGAGCGAACGCAAAATGCTTGGCACGCGCGGAAGGTTGGCGAATTCATCGACTATGAATGTCGTGCGCACGGGGCCACGTGCAGCCGCAATCGTTTCCGTCATCATGCCGATCAACATTGCTACCCACGCCTTCGCGACATCGATGCGATTGGCAGGCAGGATGATATAGATCGTCAGCTTCTCGCGCTTCGCGCGCGTCAGATCAAAATCGTGGGATGCGCACGCATCTCCAAGCGATTTTCCCGGCTCAAATGCGTTGAACGCGGTTGACGCTTCACTGCGAATGGCCTCCCACTGCTTTTCCGCATTTATCCGCATCGATGCGAACGACATCGCACGGCGTTCGATGGACTCGATTCCGCACGTTGCCATGAGTGAGAATTCCATCGCGAAATGTTCGTCATCGCCATTGCAGAACCGCCATATCTCCGAAAGCGTGCAGCGTTCGGGATGAAAGCGCGCAAGATATTCGGCGCGCATAGCGGTAAGCTCGATTCCGCCCTTACGCGGCCAGTCCGCACCAGAGGGGCGCGACGGTGCAGGAAGTGCGATTTCACAAATCGCTTCCGCTTCACCATCCGGTGAACCACCGCTCTGCACCACTTCGATCAACCGATAGAATGGGTTGATGGCGGTATTCGGCAAACCGTGAAGCCCGTAGGGGTTGAGGTAGATTGCCGACGTGCCGAGCAGCTCTTCGCGATGCTTCGCAGATGAAAATGCCAGTTCGCCATCTTTGACATCGACGACGATCAAAGTGCGATCACGGGTGTGACAGAGCGCCGGTTGAATAAGCGCGGTCCCTTTGCCGCCGCCTGCACGATTGTAGGTGAGGAGCGATTCCTCACCATTGTGAAACAGGAAATGCCCGAAGTCTCCAAACGCGCCGAGGAACAGGCCTTGGCTATTCAGCATTCCAGCCTTTTCACAGTCTTCCAAATTACCAAGCCGCCCATCGCCAAGTGCACCGGATGGTTTCGCATTTTGCATTTCCTCTTCGAGTTCGAGCGCACGATCACGCGCGGCGCGCGCGTGATCGGCTTCGTTCATTTGGCGCACGAGCGCGCTTGCGCGCTCAGCCCAATTCAGAAAATTGCCGCCGCGCATATCAGTTGCGCTCCCGCATGAAGGCGGGCTCGGGCGGTAGAGCTATCGGCGGCAACGCATCAATCCGTTGACGAAGTGCATCCTCACTCGGCAGTTGATTGACGAGGCCTGCGAGATCGATGCTCGCACTTTCAATCGTAGTGTTCTGCAAACGATCAGCCGCGATGCGGCGTTGACGTTCAGCTTCTGCAAGCGTGGCATCGCCAGAACCTGGGGTGAGCCAGTTTTGCAATTGACCCAATCCTTCTGCTGCGTTTGCAATGCCAACATTGCTCCCGCTGGATTGCATTGCTTGGCCCATCTGGCGTTCAACGTATGCTCCGCGAAGCCGATTGGCTGCATCAGCTTGTTGCAGGTTGATGGAGAGCGAAGATTTGTAGGCTTCGAGATAGCCCTCAATAATGCGGCCATACTGCGCGTTGCGCTGTTCGTATGCCGAACGCACGCCATTCACATAGGCTTGCACTTCGCCATCAATGGCACCTTCGTTTTCTTTCACCTCCCCAGCAACATCACCGATGTACTCGCCAGTGAAATCCTGTGGACGCCAACCTTCGGGTGCGAAGCGGACGGCGGCGAAAAACACGCCGCCGCAGATCACGACTGTGATTGCAGTTTGAACGGAGCTGGGAATACGACGGCGACGACGCTTTGCCTTATCCGCTTTTCCGCGCGGCGCAGCAGTCGGCGCGATCTCATCGCCGACTTGGCGCGCTCCGTTTTCGTCATAATCCAATCGATATTGAGCAGTCATAGTGAAGCCTCCAAACCGGAATATTCCGGTGGAGGCTTCACATCATTGATCACCATGCTGAGTGGGGAGAACTCGGAATTCAGCGGAGCACATCGCTTGCCGCCGCTGGATTATGCGCGGCGAGCGCGATCCACAAAAGCTTGATGCGCGCCGCGATTTTCTGTGACGCCGCCAGTTTGCGCGGACGGACGCGACCGGCCAAAAAATCGCCAGCCCATGACGCCGAATAATCATCACCGAAAATTCCATCGACATCGACGCGGTGCAAATCGATTTCGATACCATCTTGATCGATCACGACAGCTTCGCATTCCATGATCCGATCATATACCCAATCAATCAGGCGACGCCGTGAAACGCGCGGCGCGATTCCAGCATAAGCAATCGCCAAATTGAATATGGTGTATGTCTCACGCAGAATATCTGCGCTCGGAACATAGATAATTGACGGGCTGCGCGAGCCGGAATCATTTCCGCAACGGCAGTTATTGTAGAGTGAATTGCGAATGTGCATCACTCGTGCTCCTCATATTTAGTGGGGAGCGGCCGCGCTTGGTTCTGCCAAGCCCTGATCAGTGATTTAGTGATGCCAGATGGGGTAAACTGGGTCGTCCGGAGTGTTTACGGAATGATTCCGGAGCTTCTACGGAAGCACGCCAGTGTCGATGTAACGGATCGCTTCAGGCCGAAGCTCAGATTCGGATCAAACTTCCCCGAATCATAGGTCTGCGATAGGGCAGTCGCAGTGGGGGTTGCGCCAACGAATGAATGTCCGAGATTTCCAAAAACTTGCCGCAACTTTGAAAGCGGATTTCAAGCCTCACAAAGATCAGCCAACTCGGCAGGCCACGTTGCTTTTCCGAATGGTTGAGGCGTTTCAAGTTTACGCAACCCGTGAGCACGGCAACAAATATCGCGAGTTTGTCGAGTTTTCACGTCCGCACGCACTTTCATTCCGATACGCGCTGCCGGACATAAAGCATGACGCCCAGAAGCAGGTCGGTCGCCACGCAAGCGAAGCAAAGACAGACGGATCAGCGTTAGAGTTCGTTCCGATGATGCTCTTCTATCAATGGACTGAAACGCGGCACGAATTTCTGAAATTTCTCGAAGAGGCACGTGACCACCACGAATTCATCGCTGATATCGTTGCTCGCGAATTGCCTCCCGAGCATTTGCAACCCGCACACGACACGCCAAAAATTCTGTTCATCGCCGCCAGTGGGCGCGGCGAAATCGAAGCTCGCGATGTGAACGAAATCGCCGAGCGACTTTCACGTTACGGTATCATCGTCGAGACAATTCTCGTTGATGGAGCAAATGCCGTATCTGTCGGCATGGGGCTGCCGAAGCGGATTGACGCAGCGACTCTCACGATAATCTGCCTGTCCAACGCCATCATGCGCAAGCCATGGCAGCAAGCGGAATTCCAACTGGAATTGCGCAACGCGCTTGTGCGGGACGGTGAGGTGATCGTGCTTGGCGCTGACACGCCACTTACCACGCTATCATCCAAGGACATCGACACCGATACGCTTTTGACGCTTGAGCTGAGCTATGGTCCTGAAAAGTTATTCGAGGAACTCTCGCGCGCGGTGGCGAAACGTATCAGCGGCTTCGAGGCCTTTGCCAATCTCAGAAAATTGATCCGTCATAAGCATGACGGCATGAACTTTCTCGAAAACGAGTTGAACCAACCACTCGACCGCGCACGATGCCCTGACCTTGGCCTTGCCATCATGGACGTGGACGGAATGACCAATATCAATCGGACTTTCGGCGAGCATGTAGGTGATGCTGTTATCCGCCGCATTGAAGATACACTCATGGGTTTTGCCACCATGCATGGCGGCAATGCAGGCCAATGCGGTGACGACGCATTTTACCTTGCACTACGAGGTGATGGACTCACCGAGTTGTTGTCGGAAGCAATCGAACGACTTGCAAACATCGAAT
>CALMVA010000075.1 GCA_937873035.1 uncultured Sphingomonadaceae bacterium
GCGCGGGCGCGAACATTGGTGCTGGCACAATCACCTGCAATTATGATGGCTTCTTCAAGTACAAGACGGTCATTGGCGAAGGCGCGTTCATTGGCTCCAACTCCGCGCTGGTGGCGCCCGTCACCATCGGCGATGGCGCGATTGTGGGCGCAGGCAGCACGGTGGCGGCGGACGTTTCAGCCGACGCGCTGGCGCTCATCCGCCCTGAGCAGAAGGAAAAACCGGGCTGGGCCAAACGCTTCCGCGAGGTGATGACGGCAAAGAAGAAGGCCGCCGCGAAACATTGACATGATATCATGATATGATATCAATATATCATGACTCGCATCCTTGCTGATCTGCCTGATGAAGACATTGAACGGCTCGACCGCATAGCGCGGGAGCAGGGTAAAAGCCGTGCGGCGGTTTTGCGCGAAGCAGTGTCTGCCTATAATGCGCAGCCGCTGGAAGGGGATACCAGTTGGATCGACCAGGGGTTCGGCCTTTGGGCGCGGCATGGCATTTCGCATGATCCCAAGGACTATGACCGGAAGCGCCGTGCCGAATGGACGCGCTATTGGGATGATGACTATGAAGAGGTTCGCGCTGAATCTCCCGAAATGTTTGACGAGGAAGATGATCGCCAGCGGCAGATTTACCTTGATATGATGGTCGGGAAATACCCGGCCTCCAAGGCATCGGCGCGCAAGTGAGCGGCTTTGCGTTTGACGCCAACATCGTGATTGATGCGCTTGCTGGCTTTCCGCCTGCGCGGGCGGAAATCCAGCGTGCTGTGGCTCTGGGATCTCGGCCATGGATCAGCCGCATGGTGTGGATTGAGGTGCTCTCAAAAGGCAATGAGGCGCTGGTGCGCGACGCAGTGGGGTTTCTATCGCGATTTGGCCTTGATGAAATTGACGATGAAATCTCGCATCGCGCGGCAGCACTGCGGCGTGAGCGCCCCAGGCTTAAATCGCCCGACGCCATTATTCTCGCCACTGCCCAGACGCGCGGGCGCGTTCTTATTACTCGAAACACCAAGGATTTTCCGGCAGAGATGCCGGGTATCCGTGTCCCCTATACCCTGTAAGGAAAGCAGAACTCCCATGTGTGGAATTATCGGAATTGTCGGCCGACAAGAAGTGGCGGACCGTCTGGTCGAAGGTCTGCGGCGCATGGAATATCGCGGCTATGACTCAGCCGGCGTCTGCACTGTTCTGGATGGCCAGCTCATCCGCCGCCGTGCCGAGGGCAAGCTCAACAATCTGGTGAAGGAGCTGGCGGGCAACCCTGCGCCGGGGCTCGTCGGCATCGCGCACACGCGCTGGGCAACGCATGGCGCGCCGACGACGAGCAATGCCCATCCGCACGCCACGGGTGAAGTCGCGCTGGTGCACAATGGCATCATCGAGAATTTCAAGACGCTGCGCGATGAACTGATCGCGCGCGGCCGGACTTTCGAGAGTGAGACGGATACCGAAGTAGTCGCCCATCTCGTGTCAGAAGAGGTGGAGGCGGGCAAATCGCCGCAGGATGCGGTGAAGGCCGTTTTGCCCCGCCTGCGCGGCGCCTTTGCGCTTGCCATCGCCTTTCGCCAGCATCCCGATATGCTCATCGGCGCACGCCTCGGCTCTCCACTGGTCGTCGGCTATGGCGAAGGTGAGACCTATCTTGGGTCTGACGCGCTTGCGCTCGCGCCCCTCACACAGAAGATCGCCTATCTCGAAGAAGGCGACTGGGTGATCGTAACGCGCGAAGGCGCTGAGATTTTTGACAAGGACAACAAGCCTGCCACGCGTGAAATCACGACTTCGGGGGTGACGGCAGCGGCAGTCGAAAAGGGGCCGTATCGCCACTTCATGCAGAAGGAAATCTTCGAGCAGCCCACCGTCGTCGCGCAGACGCTGCAAAGCTATATCCGCGCGGTCGAGCAGCAGGTGGCGCTGCCGCAGATGGATTTTGACCTGTCGTCGATCAAGCGCATCACCATTGTTGCGTGCGGCACGAGCTATTATGCGGGCATGGTCGCCAAATACTGGTTTGAGCAGTTCGCGCGCGTGCCGGTCGACATCGATGTGGCGTCGGAATTCCGCTATCGTGATCCGGTGCTGGAGGCGGGCGGGCTTGCGCTCTTCATCTCGCAATCGGGCGAAACGGCGGACACGCTGGCGGCCCTGCGCCACAGCCGCGAACAGGGCCAGAAGATCGCCGTCGTCGTCAATGTGCCGACCAGTTCGATGGCGCGTGAGGCGGATTTGCTGCTGCCAACCCATGCCGGGCCGGAAATCGGCGTCGCTTCGACCAAGGCTTTCTCGTGCCAGCTGGCGGTGCTCGCCGCACTTGCCGCGCATCTGGCGGTGGTGAAGGGGCGCGTCAGCCGTGAAGAAGAGCAGGAGATTGTCCGCCACCTGACGGAAGTTCCTGCCGCGCTCAACGCCGCTCTCGCGCATGATGGCGAGATTGCCGAAATGGCACCGCTGATCGCGCCCGCGCGTGACGTGCTCTATCTGGGGCGCGGGCCGGATTATCCGTTGGCGCTTGAGGGCGCGCTGAAGCTCAAGGAAATCAGCTATATCCACGCCGAAGGCTATGCGAGCGGCGAGATGAAGCACGGCCCTATCGCGCTCATTGACGAGGCTGTGCCGGTCATCGTGCTCGCGCCATCCGGTCCGCTCTTTGAAAAGACCGTCAGCAATATGCAGGAAGTCCGCGCGCGTGGCGGCAAGATCGTGCTCATCTCGGATGCCGAGGGGCTGGCCGAAGCGGGCGAGGGCTGCCTTGCCACCATCGAGATGCCCAAGGTTCACCCGCTCATCGCGCCGCTCGTTTATGCCGTGCCGGTGCAGCTGCTTGCTTATCATGTCGCGGTGGCCAAGGGCACCGATGTCGATCAGCCGCGTAACCTCGCCAAGTCTGTGACGGTGGAGTAGGCGGCGGATGACGCATCACGCTGAGGGCGGATGCCATTGTGGGGCAGTGCGATTTCGCGTCATGCTGCCATCGACCGAGGTGGAACTGCTCGACTGCAATTGCTCGATGTGTGCGAAGACGGGGTTTCTCCACCTCATCGTGCCGCATGGCGATTTCCAACTGGTGTCGGGGCAGGCCGAGCTGTCGCGCTACCGCTTTGGCACGGGGGCTGCCGAGCATCTGTTCTGCAAGGCGTGCGGCATCAAGAGCTTCTACCAGCCGCGCTCGCACCCGCAGGCGTGGAGCGTCAATTACCGCTGTCTGGATGAAGGGCATGGGCTTGTGCCCAGCATGACCGGCTTTGATGGCCGCAATTGGGAAACGGCCCGCGCAAAACTGGAAGGCTGACGCATGAGCGCAACCCGGATCATCATTATCGTCGTGTTGCTGGTTATTAGCGCACATCTGCTCCTGTTCGGCTGGCTGCGGCGGCGCATCGCGCAGGCCAGGCGCGAACAGGAGGAAAAGAACGGATCAATCACCCCATCGGATACATGATCTCGCGGCTGATCTTGTAGATGGCCTTCATCACATCATCGGGCAGCACCATGTCTGCGGCAGCGAGGATCGGCGCGACTTGGGCTTCGGTGGTCACGCCGACGATGGTGGACGCGACATAATCATGCTGCTTCGACCATGCGGTCGCCATCGTCACGAGGTCCATTCCGGCCTCGGCGGCAAGCGCCAGATAGCGCTCGGTTGCGGCCAGTGACTTATCGTTGACGAACCGTTTGGCCATTTCTGCCTGACGCCCGCCGAGCGACAGATAGCGCGAGAAGCGCGCGCCTTCCGGCGTGGCACCGCCCTGATATTTGCCCGAAAGAACGCCGCCTGCGAGCGGCGAATAGGGGATGAGGCTCACGCCTTCCTCGCGGCAGACCTGCGCCAGCTCATCCTCGAAGCGGCGGTTGTTCATGCTGAAATTATTCTGGATCGTGTGGTAGCGCGCAACGCCAAGGCGTTCCGATGCCTGTATGGACTTCATCAGCCCCCAGCTCGTTTCATTGGAGCAGCCAAGGATGCGCACCTTGCCTGCGCGAACCAGTTCATCGAGCGTTTCCATCGTTTCTTCATAAGCCGTGCCATGGTCGGGCCAGTGCGTCTGGTAGAGATCGATATAATCCGTCTGGAGGCGCTTGAGGCTGCCTTCGATCGCGGTGGTGATGTTGTGGCGATCAAGCGCGGTCATGCCGCCACGGCAGGGGGATTTGAACCAGACATGGCTCGGCCCGGACACCTTTGTGGCGAGAATGATGGCGTCGCGCGGCTTGGTCTTGAGCCAGCGGCCGACGATTTCCTCTGTGCGGCCAACCCATTTCACATCGGGCGGCACAGGATAGCCTTCTGCCGTGTCGAAAAAGTTGATGCCCGCCTCATAGGACATATCGAGAATCCGATGCGCGGTTGCCTCATCGGCCTGACTGCCGAAGGTCATGGTGCCCATACAAATGTCAGATACGTAGATGGCGCTTTTTCCGAGGCGGCGATGCTGCATGGGGTTCTCCTGCGGGTGTCTGTTATGGTTTGAACGGCAATATGGATCGATACTGCGCAAGCGGTGGGGCGCCTGCAAGCGGGAAGCCTGATTTCAGCATGAAATAATGGCGCACGATCTCTGCCTGTTGCTCGATGCCATAACGGTCGAGCAGCCAGCCGGGGCGCAGCACATAGTCATAACGGCAAAAGGGATGGCGGCGCATCAGCAGGTTCACGCCCTGCTGATGCTGCCAGATATGTGTCATCTCATGGATGAAGAGGCCTTGTTCGGAGATGTTCTGCGCGCAGAAGTCGTCGCAGAAATGCGGCCCTTCCGGGTGAAAGTGGATATGTCCGCGCGGCGCCATCACGATATTGCGCGGTTGCAGCCACCACCATTTTCCGCGCACGAGGCGAACAGTCTCATAGGCAATGGCGTCGCCGAAGACGCTTTGGGCAAGGCGCTGTTCCGCCGGGGTAAGGGCGCGCCCGTTCAATGGCCGTGGCCGCCGCCGGGCGCCTCGCCGGTTGCATCGACCGAGACCTTATGGCCATCGGAATACGTGAAGGTGAGCGTCACCTTGTCGCCCGCTTTCAGGCCCGGCTTCATATCGAACAGCATTGCGTGGCGGCCACCCGTTTCAAACTTGATCGTTGCGCCCTTGGGGATGGCAAGGCCATTGTCGATGGGCGTCATCGTCATCATGCCGCCTTCCATCTTCACATCGTGCATTTCGGTGCGGCCTGCTTGCGGGCTGCTGATCGAGATCAGGCGGCCATCCTTTTCGTCGCCATGAAGCGTGAAATAGGCCGCGCCCGGATTTCCGGCAACGGCAGGCAGACGCACGGTCGCATCGGTCACGGGCGCTGCTTCCTTCTGGTTGCACGCGGCAAGCGTCATCGCGCAAAAGGCAAGGGCGGCGGATATGGTTTTACGCTGCACGGGCAATGGCTCCAGCTGGGAATCGGGACGATCCGGGCATAGCAACGGCGCGCGTCCATTTCACCCCCGTCACAAAGTAGGCGGCGCATACCTTGCGGGCGCGATTTCGCTTCCTATATCGCCTTTCGAAGCAATTGGCCGATCAATTCTGAGGGGAAGCGGCGGCCTTAATCCATACCGGGGTGAAAGAAGACTATGGGTAAAGTAATTGGCATCGACCTTGGCACGACCAACAGCTGCGTTTCGGTCATGGAAGGCGGCACGCCGAAGGTTATCGAAAATGCGGAAGGCGCGCGCACCACGCCGTCGATTGTGGCTTTTGCCAAGGATGGCGAGCGCCTGATTGGCCAGCCTGCAAAGCGTCAGGCCGTCACCAATCCTGAAAATACGGTTTATGCCGTGAAGCGCCTTATCGGCCGCCGGTTCGATGATCCGATGACCAAGAAGGACATGGGCCTCGTTCCCTACACCATCTCCAAGGGCAAGAATGGCGACGCTTGGGTAACTGCTGGCGGCACCGATTATTCGCCGTCGCAGATTTCGGCCTTCACGCTCCAGAAGATGAAGGAAACCGCCGAGGCTTATCTTGGTGAAACCGTGACGCAGGCCGTTATCACCGTGCCCGCCTATTTCAACGATGCGCAGCGTCAGGCGACCAAGGACGCCGGCCAGATCGCGGGCCTTGAAGTCCTGCGCATTATCAACGAGCCGACGGCGGCGGCGCTTGCTTATGGCCTCGACAAGAATGACGGCAAGACGATTGTCGTCTATGACCTTGGCGGCGGCACGTTCGACATCTCGGTTCTCGAAATCGGCGATGGCGTGTTTGAAGTGAAGTCCACCAACGGCGACACCTTCCTTGGCGGCGAAGACTTTGACTCCAAGGTCGTCGAGTTCCTTGCAGACGAGTTCAAGAAGGCCGAAGGCATCGACCTGCGCGGCGACAAGCTCGCGCTCCAGCGCCTCAAGGAAGCTGCGGAAAAGGCGAAGATCGAGCTGTCTTCGGCGCAGTCGACCGAAGTCAACCTGCCCTTCATCACCGCCGACCAGTCGGGCCCGAAGCACTTGGTGAAGACGATCACGCGGTCTGACCTTGAAAAGCTGGTGGAAGATCTCATCCAGCGCACGCTGGAGCCGTGCCGCAAGGCGCTCGCCGATGCGGGCGTAAAGGCTGCTGACATTTCGGACGTCGTTCTCGTCGGCGGGATGACGCGTATGCCGCGCGTGCGCGAAGTCGTGAAGCAGTTCTTCGGCAAGGAACCGCATACCGGCGTGAACCCCGATGAAGTCGTGGCGATGGGCGCGGCCATTCAGGCAGGCGTGCTTCAGGGCGACGTGAAGGATGTTCTCCTGCTCGACGTGACGCCGCTTTCGCTCGGCATCGAAACGCTGGGCGGCGTGTTCACCCGCATGATCGACCGTAACACGACGATCCCGACCAAGAAGAGCCAGGTCTATTCGACGGCAGACGATAACCAGCAGGCTGTCACCATCCGCGTGTTCCAGGGCGAGCGCGAAATGGCGGCGGACAACAAGATGCTCGGCCAGTTTGACCTTGTTGGTATTCCGCCTGCACCGCGCGGCGTGCCGCAGATCGAAGTGACCTTCGACATTGACGCCAACGGTATCGTTTCGGTCCACGCCAAGGATAAGGGCACGGGCAAGGAGCAGCAGATCAAGATTCAGGCCTCTGGCGGGCTTTCGGATGCGGACATCGACCAGATGGTGCGCGATGCCGAAGCCTTTGCCGATGAAGACAAGAAGCGTCGTGAAGCGGCAGAAGCCAAGAACAACGCGGAAAGCCTGATCCACACGACCGAGCGTCAGCTTGCTGAGCACGCCGACAAGGTTGATGACGCGCTCAAGTCTGAAATCGAAGCGGCGATTGCCGAAGCCAAGGCGGCGGTTGAAGGTGGTGATCCCACCGCGATGACCGATAAGTCGCAGGCGCTGGCGCAGGTTTCGATGAAGCTGGGTCAGGCGATTTACGAGAAGGAACAGGCAAACGCAGCGTCGCCGGGTGCAGAAGCGCCGAAGGATGATGATGTCGTCGACGCCGAATTCTCGGAAGTCGACGAAAACAAGGGCTGAGGCTTGAAACTCGCACGTCATGCCAGTGCAGGCTGGCATCTCCTGACAAGGACGCGCGCTGCGTCCGGGAGATCCCGGCTTGCGCTGGCATGACGAGGCGGGACGTAGGGGGACCTCATGTCCGACGATTATTACGAACTTCTGGAAGTCGAGCGCACGGCGGATGACGGAACGATCAAATCGTCCTACCGCAAGCTCGCGATGCGTTATCACCCGGACAAGAATCCGGGCTGTGCGGATTCCGAAGCCAGGTTCAAGGCGATCAGCGAAGCCTATGACGTTCTGAAAGACCCGCAAAAGCGGGCCGCCTACGATCAATATGGCAAAGCCGCCTTCCAGAATGGCGGCGGCGGTGGCCCGCAGGATTTTGGCGGATTTTCGGACATTTTCGAGAATATCTTTGGCGAGTTCATGGGCGGTGGCCGTGGCCGCCAGCGCGGGCCGCAGCGTGGCGCGGACCTGCGCTACGATCTTGAAATCACATTCGAGGAAGCCTTTAACGGCAAGCAGACCGAAATCTCGATTGAGGTATCGGCGAGTTGCGAGCCATGCGGCGGCGCGGGCGCCAAGCCGGGCACCTCGGCTTCAGCGTGCGGCACCTGCGGTGGCCATGGTCAGGTGCGCGCGCAGCAGGGCTTTTTCGTGGTCGAGCGGACGTGCCCTTCATGCCATGGCTCTGGCCGCGTCATTTCCGATCCCTGCACGAGCTGCCGGGGCGAGGGGCGCGTGGTCAAGCCCAAGACGCTCTCGGTCAACATTCCGCGCGGCGTGGATGATGGCACGCGCATCCGCCTGTCGGGCGAAGGTGAGGCGGGGGCGCGGGGCGCCCCTGCGGGGGGTCTCTACATCTTCCTGCACCTGAAGCGGCATCCGGTGTTTCAGCGCGAAGGCACGACGCTGTTCTGCAAGGTGCCGATCAGCATCACGACCGCCGCGCTCGGCGGTTGCATCAAGGTGCCGGGCCTTGACCGTGTGGAGCATGAAATCCGTATTCCGGCAGGCATCCAGTCTGGCAAGCAACTCCGCCAGCGCGGCGCGGGGATGCCCGTGCTCAACGGGCGCGGCATGGGTGATCTGGTTGTGCAGATTGATGTTGAGACGCCCACCAAACTCACGGCGCGCCAGAAGGAAATTCTCGAAGCCTTTCGCGAGACCGAAACCGGCGAGGAATGTCCCCAATCGCGCGGCTTTTTCGACAAGCTCAAGGATATGTGGGACGATCTGACAGACTAGGTGTTTGGTCCCGGCATTGGATGGTGCGGGTTTAAGCTGAAGCGTTCTGGTTTGGTTGTCCAGCAGTTGGCATTCGTCCCTTTCTTGGGCTACTCGCGCTACAGCTATCCATTGACAGTATTGCCCACATAACACACCATGCGGGCCGTGGAGGGTGCACAAATCTCTGGCCATTATCGATGGACCGTCATCGCAGAGATTGCGGCGTTCGTCGTCTTTGCCCTTCTATCCAAGTATCTGATGAGCTTGCTTTTCTGGCGCTATGCGGGGCCGGCATCGCTCCTCCTGACGCTTGGTTTGCTGACCCTGTATATTCGCGCGACAGGATTACGATGGTCGGCGATGGGCCTTGTTCCGCTGCGGGGATGGAAACCCAAGCTGATGGTCATTCCCCAGGCGGGCCTGACGTTGGTCGCGTTCGCGGCCATCGTCGCGCTGACGACGATCGCCGGACCTGCGATCGGTCTCGCGTTCCTGGCCGAGATTCCGGCAGGCGTCGAAAATCGCTGGGGTGACGTTGCCGGCAGCCTGCCTCACTATCTGCTCTGGCTCGGCATCGTCTGGACAGCCGCCGCCTTTGGCGAGGAGATGTTCTTTCGCGGCTACCTCGTCACCCGCCTGCAATTGGTGTTTCGGGATGGCTGGCTTGGGTCGGCCTTCGCCATTTTCCTTTCCGCGCTGATTTTCGGCTATGGCCATTTCTACTATCAGGGCTGGCGTGGCGCGGTCGTGACCTGCGGGATCGGCTTGGCGTTCGGCACGATGTTCTTGCTGTTCAAGCGCAACCTATGGCCCCTCATTCTGTTGCACGGCATCATCGATACGCTGACGTTCACTGCCATATTTATGGAGTGGAAGTAACCATAGAAGCCGGAGCAGGTCGGAGGCTTCATGACAGCTTTGCCACCAGCTGTGGATATTCCTGTTTATGAGTTCCCTACTTGGAATTTAGGGCGGCCTTCCCAAGTTAATGCAAAAGAAAAGCCCGCCGGGGGAGAGGAGCCGGCGGGCTTTTTCTGTGTCTGTCTGAGAGAGCGT
Source organism: uncultured Sphingomonadaceae bacterium (assembly GCA_937873035.1). GTDB lineage: Bacteria > Pseudomonadota > Alphaproteobacteria > Sphingomonadales > Sphingomonadaceae > Aquisediminimonas. Next base: position 9,731 of record CALMVA010000075.1, read on the forward strand.
CGTCGGCGCTTACTGGCCGAAGATGATCCCAAGCATGATGCCCTGCGTCATCAAGCCGATCGCAACGCTCGCTACGCGCGTAACGTAGGTCATAACCTGTTTTCCTTATGTTATCGTCGAAAGGGGGCACCCTCTCGACACGGCGCATATGTGCACTGCAACATAAGTTTTCAAACGCAACGGCTGCAATTACGATTGCAGAAAATGCAATCAAATGTTGCGAATATGTAAATTCGCAACTGCAACAAATCAGCCTTGGCCAAACACGCGAGCAAAGATGGTGTCGACGTGCTTCAGATGGTAGCATAGGTCAAATTTCTCTTCAATTTCAGTCGGGCTGAGCGCGGCTGTCACTTCGGCATCGCCCTTGAGCAGCTCCATGAGCGAAAGCTGGCCGTCTGATTCCCACACCTTCATCGCGTTGCGCTGCACAAGGCGATAGGAATCTTCGCGGCTGACGCCTGCCTGTGTGAGCGCCAAAAGAACGCGCTGCGAGTGGACAAGGCCGCCCATCTTGTCGAGATTCTTCTGCATACGCTCAGGATAGACGAGCAGCTTGTCTATCACGCCGGTGAGGCGTGCGAGCGCAAAATCAAGCGTGATGGTGGCATCGGGGCCGATATAGCGTTCAACCGAAGAGTGGCTGATGTCGCGCTCATGCCAGAGCGCCACGTTTTCCATCGCGGGCAGGGCATAGCTGCGGACCATGCGGGCAAGGCCGGTGAGGTTTTCCGTCAGCACCGGGTTGCGCTTGTGCGGCATAGCCGACGAGCCTTTCTGGCCGGGCGAGAAATATTCTTCTGCTTCCAGAACCTCGGTGCGCTGGAGGTGGCGGACTTCAACGGCAAGACGCTCGATCGACGAGGCGATGACGCCCAGCGTTGCAAAGAACATTGCATGGCGATCACGCGGAATAACCTGCGTCGACACGGGTTCGACCGCGAGGCCAAGCTTGGCGGCGACGTGCTCTTCCACGCGCGGATCGATATTGGCGAAGGTGCCGACAGCGCCCGAAATTGCGCAGGTGGCAATGTCCTTGCGGGCCGCGACAAGGCGTTCCTTGCAACGCGAGAATTCGGCATAGGCCTCGGCCATCTTGAGGCCGAAGGTCACGGGCTCGGCATGGATGCCGTGGCTGCGACCGATGCTGGGCGTCATCTTGTGTTCAAAGGCGCGGCGCTTGATCGCGTCAAGCAGTGCGTCAAGATCGGCCAGCAACAGGTCTGCCGCGCGCGTCATCTGGACGGCAAGGCAGGTGTCGAGCACGTCGGAAGATGTCATGCCCTGATGCATGAAGCGGGCTTCATCGCCCACATTTTCAGCCACCCATGTGAGGAAGGCGATCACGTCATGCTTGGTGACGGCTTCGATGGCGTCGATGGCGGGAACGTCGATTGCCGGGTTGGTCGCCCACCAGTCCCACAGCGCCTTTGCGGCGGACTTGGGCACGACGCCGAGTTCGGCGAGCGCGTCGGTTGCGTGCGCTTCGATTTCAAACCAGATCTTGAAGCGGGTTTCCGCATCCCAGATCTTGACCATGTCGGGGCGGGCGTAGCGGGGAATCATTGGCAGTCCTGTCTGGCTTGATGTTTCGGCGTGCCGCTAGCAGGAAGGGGCAGAAGCGGCAATGCAGGAGGCATCGAGATGCGGATCGGGATATTGACAGGCGGTGGCGACGTGCCGGGGCTGAACGCCTGTATTCGCTCGATCACGCTTTCGGCGCTGGATCTTGGCTGGAGCGTCGTTGGCATCCGTCGGGGGTGGCAGGGGCTGCTGGATGTCGATCCCTCAAGCCCGGCGAGCCTCGCAGAGAATATCAGGGTGCTTGATCGGGAGGCCGTGCGCGGCGTCGATCGTGTGGGTGGCACGATGCTTCACAGTTCGCGGCTCGATCCACGCACGCGCCCGGAGGGAGATCGCACGCAGGATGTGCTCGAAAAACTCGCCGCTCTTGGCATTGATGCGCTCTGCCCGATGGGGGGGGATGGCACGCTGCGCTTTGCAGCTCACCTCTCATCACTGGGCTTTCCTGTCGTCTCGATTCCCAAAACGATGGATAATGACGTGTTCGGCACGGATTATTGCATCGGCTTTTCAACCGCCGTCAGCCGCTCGGTCGAGGCGATCAACGCGCTGCGCACAACGGCGGCAAGCCATGAGCGCATTGCGATTGTGGAACTGTTTGGCCGCCGTTCGGGCGAGACGGCGCTGATGGCGGGGTTTCTGGCGCAGGTAGATCGCACGATCATCGCCGAAGTGCCTGCCGATCTTTCGACGCTGCTGCCACTGCTTGAAGCTGATAAGCGGTCAAACCCTGATAATTATGCCGTGTGTGTGGTGTCGGAAGGCGCAAGCCTGCTGGGCGCAGGTGCAAGTGAGGACGATCTTTCAAAATCGGCCAGCCAGCGCACCGCAGAAGGTATTGGCAGCCGCCTTGCGCGCGCAATCGAGAGCCGGACGACGCAACAGACCATCGTGCAGGAACTTGCCTATCTGATGCGCGCTGGCACCCCCGATGCGATGGACCGGATGGTTGGCTTTGCCTTTGGCGCGCTGGCCGTGCAGCTTCTCCACGCAGGAAGGGGCGGGCGGATGGTGGCGCTGGCCGGCGGCAACTATTCGCACGTGCCCATTGATACGCTGTTGTCGCAGCGCAAATCGGTGGATGTGGCAGCGCTCTATGATCCCGCCAATTATCGCGCATCGCTGCTGCGGATCGAAGGGATGCCCATGCTGCTCTATTGAAGTAATCCGGCGGAGCGCATCGAACTATGGCCATTGGCGCCGATGATGATGTGATCGTGCACCGCAATGCCAAGCCTGCGGCCTGCTTCTATAATGTCACGCGTCAGCTGGATGTCGGCGCGGCTGGGGGAAGGATCGCCGGATGGGTGATTGTGCACGAGGATGATCGCCGCCGAGCCGAGGTCAATCGCGCGCCGGATGACCTCGCGGACGTGCACCACCGCCTGATCGATGGAGCCTTCGGCCATCAATTCATCACGGATCAGCATATTGCGTGCGTTGAGGTGAAGGATGCGGACCCGCTCTATGGTGAGCGAAGCAAGGTCTGCGCGCAGATAATCAAGCAGCGCCTGCCAGTTGCCGAGCACGGGAGCGTTGCGAATGGGGTCTGAGAGCATCCGCAGCGCGGCGGCCTGCACGATCTTGAGTGCCGCCACCGCACCTTCGCCAACGCCCCCACTGCGGGCAATGGCCTCGCCATCGGCGGCGAGCAGCCCGCCAATGCCGCCAAATTCGTTGAGCAGCCGCTTGGCGAGTGGCTTGGTATCGCGGCGAGGAATGGCGAGCGCGAGCAGATATTCGATGATTTCATGATCGAGCAGCGCCTCGCCGCCGCCCTCGATCAGCCTTTTGCGCAGCCGCGCACGGTGGCCGGTGCCGTCGGTTGTCTCGCTGTTCATGCAACACAGGCTATCGTGCTGCCGCTTCTGGCGCAATTGCGCTTGATTGCGCGGCATAAAGCGGCTTGGAAGGGATCATGGCGGTTCGACGCAGCGTAAAATGGGTCTCGCTGGCGCTGGCAGGCGTCGGCCTTGCCGCGATTGTGGGCGTATGGACCGAGCGCAAGCCCATCGCGCGCGATATGCTGGATGATTATCTCGCCCGCCGCCATGTGAGTGCGAGCTACGAGATCAAGGCGATGGAAACACGTCGCCAGCGGCTGGAAAATGTGCGCCTGGGCGATCCGAAAAATCCTGATCTGACGGCAGATTGGGTAGAGATTGACGTTGGCCCCAGCCTGTCTGGACTGGCGGTCAAGGCGGTGCGCGCGGGGGGGGTGCGTCTGCGCGGGCGCTTGGTGCAAAACGGGCTTTCGCTTGGTGTGATCGACCGGCTCTTGCCGCCTTCCAGCGGACCATTTCGCCTGCCGGATATTGATTTGTCGCTGGAAGACGCGCGGATGCGGCTTGATAGCCCCTGGGGGCAGATCGGCGGCCGGCTTGACGGGCAGGGCAATTTGCGCGCGGGCTTTGAAGGCCAGATGGCGCTCGTCGCGCCCCGGCTGGTGACGCAAGCTTGCAGCGCATCCGGCGTGACGGCGTTTGGCGATGTATCAATTGTTGGCAGTCGGCCGAGCTTCAAGGGGCCAGTGCGTTTTGCGCAGGGGCGCTGTGGCGCTGCAAGCGGCGAGGCGGGCGCGCTCACGCTTGATGCGAGCATCGCCGAGGATGCGCGCGATTGGCGCGGCAATGGGGATTTGCTGCTGGCGCGTGCGAGCGCCAACGGGTTGGCCGCGCGCGGATCTGATCTTCGCTTCCGCTTTGTGGGGGATCGCAAGAAGACCGGCGCGGATTTTGACGTGCTGGTCAATGCACTGGCAACGCCCGATGCGTTCGCTTCGCGGGTGCGGGTGGATGGCAAGGCAACGCTCGGCGCGCGGGGTGCGCTGATCAATGGCGAGGTGCGCGCGGGCCGCATCATTCCCGGTGCAATCCTCAACCGCGCGCGCGCGCAATTGACGGGGCTGGGCGCGGGCACGCCCATCGGCCCCATCAGCGAGCGGCTGGCAATGTCTGTTACGGCGCTCTCCAGGGGAATTGCAGGCCATGCGCGCTTTTCGGCAAGTCTTGTCGATGGCGAACAGGGGCTGACGCTGTCTGATATTGGCGCTGCCAGTGCGAGCGGGGCGAGCCTGAGCCTTGCCGGGCGCGATGTTGTGCGGATCGATGCTACCGGATTGCGCATCAAGGGCACGGGGCGCTTTGGTGGCGGAGGTTTTCCCGAAGGGACGGCGCGGCTGGAGGGCACGTCCGGCATCGTCATGTTGTCGCCTTATCTCGCCCGCGATGCGCGGCTGGGGATGACGCCGGTGCGGATCAGCTTCAAGCGGGCCGGGCTGGCGGTTGAAACGGGTGCGACGCTGGATGGGCCGTTGGGCAATGGCCGGGTGACGGGGTTGCGTGTGCCGGTGAAACTGGCCGCCGGGCAGACGATGCCCATCGGATGCTTCCCTGTGAGTTTCCGTGCACTTGAGGTAGAGACATTGCGGTTGGGACCGTCGCAGACGCGCACCTGTGTGACGCAAAGCGAGGTGCGGCTGGGCGCCGTTGACCTAAATGGGCGGATGGGAGGCGCGCCCATCAGGCTGATGTCGGGAGGCGCGCAATATGGCTTTGCCGCACGCCGGTTTTCACTCACCAACGCCAATGTCACGCTCGGCGGGGAAGCGCCCAGCAACCTCGGCATCGCAGCGCTCGATGGGCGTTTGACGGCAGGTGGCGCTTCGGGGCGCTATGCTGGTTTGTCGGGCCGGATTGGCGCGGTGCCGCTGCAAATGGCGGATGGCAGTGGCGATTGGTCATTCGCACAGGGCGCGCTTTTGGCACATGGTGCAATGCGGGTGTCGGACACGCAGGCCGATGTGCGCTTCTTCCCGCTTCGCGCAGATGGCATCGCGCTGCGCCTCGCCGATGGGCGGCTTACCGCCACAGCCAGTTTGCGGGAGCCAAAGGGCGGCGCATCTATTGCCGGCGTTGCGATTGAGCACCGGCTTTCGGCTGGCACGGGCCATGCACTCCTTGACGTTGCGGACCTTAACTTTGGTCAGCGCCTCCAGCCCGAAGCGATTACGCCGACCACATTGGGCGTTGTCGCCAATGTGCAAGGGCGGCTTACCGGCACGGGGCGGATTGACTGGACGCCCGATGGCGTGAGCAGCACGGGCAAATTCTCAACCACAGGTCTGGACTTTGCCGCAGCCTTTGGCCCGGTGACAGGGATGAAGGGCGAGATCGCCTTTTCAGACCTGCTCGGCCTTGTAACCGAACCGGGCCAGCAGTTGAGCATTGATGGCATCAACCCCGGAATCGCGGTGCTTGAAGGCAAGGTCCGTTATCGTTTGCTGCCGGGCTATAAGGTGCAGGTTGAAAGTGGGCGCTGGCCCTTTGCAGGCGGTGAACTCATCCTTGAGCCAACGATTCTCGACCTGTCGGAGTCTGCGCAACGCCGCCTGACTTTCCGTGTGGAAGGGCTGGACGCGGCGCGCTTCATCCAGGCGATGGAGTTTGAGAATATCGCCGCAACGGGCAAATATGATGGCGTGTTGCCGATGGTGTTCGATGCCAATGGCGGGAGGATTGAAGGCGGGCGCATCGTCGCGCAGGGCGGGGGGACGCTTTCTTATGTCGGGCAGGTGTCCAACGAAAATCTGGGCCTGATGGGCCGCTTCGCCTTTGATGCGCTTAAATCGATGAAATATGATCGGCTGGCGATAGACCTGAACGGCGCGATTGATGGCGATGTCATTACGCGGATCAGCTTTGCAGGCGTCAATCAGGCACCGGTTGGTGCTACGCGCACCAAGCTGCCCATCAAGGTGATGGGTATCACCAATGTGCCGTTCATCTTCAACGTGACGATCACCGCCAAGTTCCGCCAGCTATTCGATATGGCGCGCAGCTTCAACGATCCGTCGATCCTCATCAACCGCGCAATCCCGCGGCTGGAACCGCTGCCAGTAGATGAACGAAAGGCCACCAAGCCCGTTCAGCCTGCTGAAAGCCCGCCCAAACCATAAGGAAGAGGCTGTTGACGGGAGGACGATCAGATGGGAACCGGGTGGGCATGAAGAAGCCTGCATCCCTCCTGGTGAGGCTGACAGCCGCTTTTGTGGGGGGATGCGTGCAAATCCAGGCTCCGGACAAGCCGATTGAGATCAATCTCAACGTCAACATCAAACAAGAGGTGGTCCTCAGCCTTAAAAAGGATGCGGCCGACCTTGTCACGAACAACCCGGAGCTGTTTCCGCAATGATGTATGACCGTAAGCCGATTGCCCTTGCTGCTATTGCCGCCCTTGCGCTGGGCGTTGCCGGTGCGGCGCTTGCCCAATCGGCGGGTGGCGTTGCCGCGGCCCTTGCCAACGGATCGGTTGGCGAGCAGGCCGATGGCTATCTTGGTTTTCGTGGCGCGGCCTCTGATGGTCTGCGCGCGGAAGTGGAAGCGATCAACATCAAGCGTCGCGCCGCTTACACCCAGCTTGCCGCGCAGCGCGGCGTGACGGTGAAGGACGTTGCGGCCACTGTCGGCTGCGAAACGCTCCAGACCCGCGTCCAGCAGGGCAGGGCCTATCTGCTCCCCGATGGCGTATGGCGCACCAAGGGAGCAGACCCGATTACGCTGCCGGCTTATTGCGGCGGCAATTGATCGTCTAGCCCGACAAGGCCTTGTAGAGGCTGTAGAGGCTCGTGAGCGTCAGCACCGTGCCGACCATGTAGAGCAACCGCTTGGCAGGGATGCGCTTGGCCAGAACCGCGCCAAGCGGGGCCGCCAGCAAGCCGCCGATGATGAGGCCGATGGTTGCAATGGTGAAGGCCTGAAGCCCGATAGTCACGATGAAGGTCAGCGAGATCACGGTCGTGAGGAAAAACTCGGCGGTGTTGACCGTGCCGATCGTTTGACGTGGCTCAACGCCCTGAACAAGCAGGTTCGAGGTGACGATCGGCCCCCAGCCGCCGCCGCCTGCCGCATCGAGAAAGCCGCCAATCAGCCCTAGCGGTTCGACGACCTTGGGCTTTTTGTGTTCGTGATGATGCGTCATCTCCCACGCGCGATAGAGCAGATAGAGGCCAATGCCCGCCAGATAGGTCATCACAAAGGGACGCGCGGCTTTCGCATCGATATTCGCGAGCAGGTAAGCGCCCGTCACGCCTCCGATCACGCCGGGAATGACCAGCCGCGCAAACAGTTTCCAGTTTACATTCTTGTGCAGCGTGTGGCTGATGGCCGAAGCTGCGGTTGTGAAACTTTCGACAAGGTGGACGCTCGCCGATGCGCGGGCAGGGGCAATGCCCATGACACTGACAAGCAGCGTGTTGGTGATAACACCAAAGGCCATGCCCAGCGCACCATCAATCAACTGGGCAAAAAAGCCCACGCCGATAAATGGTAATAAGGCCTCCAGGTGGTCCATGGTCAGCTCAGGCATGATGTTTCTTCTCCTCTTATCAGAAGAGACCGCAGGCCGTCAGCGCCTTTTCGTAACCGACGGCCATGGTCTCAAAAGCTTGCCTTGAATGTGAAGCCCCAGGTCCGCGGATCGCCGGGTTGCCCGACGATCAGGCCGGTATTGCCCGACACGACCGCCAGTTGCTCGAAATATTTGGTGTCAAAGGCATTGCGGACCCATGCAAAGCCCTCCCAGCCCGCTTCGGTGCGGAAGCCGATGCGAAGGTTGTTGATCGAATAGCCCGCAATGTCGGTATAGGCCGAGCGCGAGGCATTGGATGAAAATCGCGAGCGATAATTGCCGTCCCAGCCCAGATAGGCCTCGCCCTCATGGCCCAGCAGTTTGGCCGGCAGCTTGTATTCCGCGCCATAAGAAAAGGCCCATTTGGAGATGCCGGGCAGCCATTGGCCCGAAATATCGCAGTTGGCGGGGCTGAGGCCGCCTGCGGTGCCCGGCGCGCTTGGCGACTGGCCGGCGGCAACCGTCGTGCCGCCTGAAAGCTCTGGTGGGCAGGGCGCATCTGTAAAGCGCACATATTCGTGATCGGTATAGGCTGCATTGGCATAAAGGCTGAAATGCGCGCTGGGGCGGACCGAGAAGTCTGCCTCCACTCCGCGCACGCGCACCTTTTGCGCATTGGCGAGATAACCGCGCAGCACGCCCAACTGGCCATTGGTCACGTTCGCCTGGAAGTTGCGAATATCCGTCCAGAATCCGCTCAGGTTGAATGTCGCGCGCCGATCGAGAAACTGCGTCTTGAGGCCGATTTCAAAGTGATTAATGTCTTCCGGCTTGACCGTGGCCGCTGCGAGCAGCGGCGTGCCATTGGTGCCGCTCGGCACACCGTTGAGGTTGACCCCGCCTGATTTGAAGCTCTTGGCGTAAGTCGCAAACAGCATGACATCGCGGCTCAGTTCATAGCGGCCGGTCAGGTCATAAGAAATATTCCAGTCGCTGTAGCGCGGCTCGAAATATTGGGGTGCAAGGACGTTGCGCTGCTGAGTGGCGCGCGCGCCGGGGGTGGAGAAGAGCACAAGATTGCCCTGACCATCGGTCACCACGGAATTATAGACGCCCGCCTTTTTGTCATAATTGACCCGAATTCCGGGCTGGATGGAAAAGGCGTCGCTCACTTTCCAGTTCAACTGGCCAAATGCCGCAAGGCTCGTGTTGTTGAGGTGAATGTCATTTTTGGCGGTGAGGCCGTTCAGCACGGATGGGTCGTTTGACAGTGCATTGGTGGGGGCGATCAGCCAGCGGCTTGCGGCAGGCCCTTGCTGCTGGACGCCCGTTGTGTGGATGCGCTGATGGAACGCGAACAGGCCTGCCACCAGATCCACTTGCTCGCCTTCGCGGGCATAGCGAAATTCCTGACTGAACTGTTTTTGCCGCGTTGGGTTTTCTGATTTGGTGGTGATGGGAAGGCCGGTGAAATCGCGGTCATTTTTGGGCTGCCAGTCCCAATAGCGCCATGCCGAAACCGATGTGAGCGTGCCGCCGCCGAGTTCCAGCTCACCCACCAGCGAAAGCCCGCCATGTTCGTTGCGGGCCTGAAGATCGGCATCCATATCTGTCAGGCGGTCGAATGGATCGGTGCTGGGAACAGCGTAATTCTGCGCGGCGGTAAGGGCCGCATATTGCCGGTTGAGCGGTCGCTGCGTGGCGCCCGTGCGCACATATATCTGCACGCAGCATTTTGGGTTCTGGACATTGTAATCACCCGTCAGTGTCCATTCCAGCGTGTCGCTCGCCTTCCACAAAAACTGCGCGCGTGCGCCAAGATTATCCTGACTGTTGACGAGCGTATCCTTGGCGACATTGTGGATCGTGCCGTTGCGCGTGGTGGAGGTGACAGCGAAGCGCGCGGCGATGTTTTCTGCGAGCGGCCCGGAGACGGACGCTTTGGCCTGTTTGAAGCCAAGATTGCCGAGTGATATTTCCACGCGGCCTTCAGGCGAAAAACTGGGCTTGCGCGTCGTGATGTTGATGGCACCTGCGGTCGTGTTCTTGCCGTAGAGCGTGCCTTGCGGTCCGCGCAGCACTTCAACGCGCTCAACATCGTTGAAGTCGAGCGTGGTCGCCGCGATGCGGTTATAGAAGACCTGATCGATATAGAAGCCCACGCCCTGCTCGATGCCGTCGTTGGTCAGCCCGAAGGGCGCGCCAAGGCCCCGGATATTGACGGCGGTATTGCGCGGGTTGGACGAGAAGAACTGCACCGTGGGCTGCAACTGCGTGAGCCGCGAAAGATTGTAGCTCCCGGTCGCTTCAATCGCCTTTTGGTCAACGACCGAAATCGAGATCGGAACATCCTGGACCTCTTCCGAACGGCGGCGCGCGGTGACGACGATGATGTCGCCACTGTCCGCGTCCTCTGCGGCAATGGGGGCCGATGGTGCACGGTCCTGCGCCGTGGCGGGCGAAGCGAACGAGAGGAGCGCGATAGCCGCGCTGCTGGTGAGAAAATGTGCCTTCAACATGGATGCGTGCCCGTTTCAAAGCTGAAAAGGGATGCGTCCGGTGGTCCGGTCTGCACCCGCGGAGTTGGGAGTTATACCAGTCGCGGCCAAATACCCGGCCGCGGCTCTTTCATCATGACTGGAAGCGTTTGCGCTCGGTGATGTCCACCTGCACCAGCTTGCCTTCATGAACCGTAAGATTGATCGCGCCGAAGCGAATCCGGTTGAGAGCGTCGGAAATCAGGCCGATCGCCTCTTCCCGCGTTCCGCTGGAGCGGTGTGTCTCCACCGATGATCTGATGGTTGTCATCTTGCATCTTCCTCTTGTCGATCAATGACTCTTTTCATCCACTAAATTGATAGACATTTAACACGCAGCTTTTCTATTCAGGGCTAAAGTGAAACCATATTGGCCGTGCTCAGGCGGCGGCCTTCACCTCCTGCGCGGCAAATGTCCTGCGTGAAAATTCACGATCCTGACGGCCAAATCCCGCAAGCGAGATGAGGCGGCCGAGCATGGCGAGGCCAGCTGGCCAATGGCCGATCCCCGACGAGGCGTTGATATGGCCGATCTCGCCTGAGTCTATAAACCGGCACGACCAGAGCTGTGCGAGCCGCTGCGACTGAACAAGCGTCGCATAGGGATCATTTCGGCTCGCGGTCAGAATGGCGGGGAAGGGGAGTGCGAGCTGCGGCACGGGCGCAAAACGCCGCAAAACGGGGTTCGCAGCGTCGGGGCCGCAATCGGGTGGCGCAACAAGTAACGCCCCGGAAATACCCGAAATATCATGCCTTTCAGCGGTTTTCGCCCAATGAGCAAAGGCGTGGCAGCCAAGGCTGTGCGCAACGATGATGACGGGGGCGTCCGCCTGGCGCACCGCCCGGCCCAGTCGCTTGCTCCACGTGGCGGGATCAGGATCGGACCAATTGCCAAGCTCTGCGCGGCGCGCATTGCGCAACAGCCGGTGCCAATGGGACTGCCAATGTGTCGGGCCGGAGTCATACAGACCCGGCACGATGAGAAATTGAGGCGCAACCGGCGCTGAAAGTTCATGTGTCATGACCACTCCTCTATTGAAAATCGAGTCGGGTCGCGTTGACGCGTGGGTGCAGGCTGCATTGCTTTGCAAGCCATTCGCAAGGGCGCTGCGCCGAGTTGAGGTTTGGCTGCGATAAACACCACTTAAAAGATAGATTATTATGCGGCGAGCGCGTTTTGTGTCGGCGCGGGCCTATGTGGCGGCACTGCCTCGCGTGCCGCACCGCCGCCTAGCGGGCTTGTCCCCGATGCATTCCGGGCCGGTACCGATGGGCTGTTGACTTGCCGTCACACGCTTCCTAAGGGGAGCGCGCCTTGGCGGGGTTGCCCGTTTTCATGGCGGTTTTCCATTCCTTGGAAAGGACGAATCGACATGGCTTCGGAAGATCCCGCGCAGGACGGTAAAGTCTCGTCAGACCCTCGGCTCGATTCGTTAGACCAGCAGCTGAAGAAGGTCAGGCAGGCGGAAAAAATCCGTTCGGGTCATAAGGATCAGGGGCCTGCCAAAGGAATGAGGCAAGGCAACCGGGTTCTGACCGAACTGATCGCCGGTCCTGCGGGTGGTGCGCTGCTCGGCTGGTTTTTTGACCGGATGTTCGGCACGGCCCCCTGGATCCTGCTTGTCGCCATGTTCCTTGGGATCGTGGTGGCGTTCAGGAACATCATCAGGATTTCCAACGAGCGTCCAGAATAGTCTGGGCGCTTTGTGTGCATAAACGGGGTTAGCAGCAGTGGCTTCTGAAGGCGGCAAGATCGATCCGATGCACCAGTTTATGATCGAGCCGTTGTTCGGCACCGATCACTGGCAGATTGGCGGCTATAACATCGCCTTCACCAACTCCTCGCTTTTCATGATTCTCGTGCTGGCCACCATCTGGGTGTTCATGCTGGGCGGCATGAAGCGCGAATTGGTGCCCGGTCGCTGGCAGGCGATGGTCGAAGGCGTCAACGGCTTCGTCAACAACATGATGGCAACGAGCGTCGGCCCCGAAGGCAAGAAGTATGTTCCGCTCGTCTTCTCGCTGTTCATGTTCATTCTCGTCGCGAACTTCATGGGCATGATGCCTTTCGGTATCGTTCCGGGCGGCCATGCTTTCACGGTCACCAGCCATCTCACGGTGACGGCGGTTCTCGCCGTTCTGAGCTTCGGCACCGTGCTGGTCGTCGGTCTGTGGAAGCACAAGCTGCACTTCTTCTCGCTCTTCGTGCCGCACGGCACGCCGTGGTGGCTGATGTGGCTCATCCCGTTCATTGAACTCTTCTCGTTCATGATCCGCCCGTTCAGCCTCGCGCTGCGTCTCTTCGTCGCCATGACCGCTGGTCACGTGCTGATGAAGGTGCTGGCCGGGTTCGTGATTAACGGCCTCAACGCCGATGCCGCCTGGGTGGCGCCGGTCGTGAGCCTTCCCGCTTTCGTCCTGATGATTGGCATTACCATGCTCGAACTGCTGGTGTGCGCGATCCAGGCTTATGTCTTTGCATTGCTGACCTCGCTCTACATCAACGACGCGGTCAACCTGCACTGAGTTTTACCACCACCTGACTACAGTATTTTTCGAAGGGAGTTTTATCATGGACGCAGAAGCAGCAAAGTTGATCGGTGCCGGTCTCGCAGCAATCGGTGCTGGCCTCGCAGCCGGCGGCGTGGGCAACGTGTTCGGTTCGTTCCTCCAGGGCGCTCTCCGCAATCCGGCTGCCGCTGACGGCCAGCAGGGCCGCCTCTTCATCGGCTTCGCCGCAGCGGAACTTCTGGGCCTGCTGGCGTTCGTCGTTGCGATGATCCTGATCTTCGTCGCGTAACGAACCTCGCAAAGTTAAGGACGGCTTTCCGCCATGCCCCAGATTTCCCAGATCCTTGAGACCTATGCGTCCCAATTCTTCTGGCTGCTCATTATCTTTGGCCTGATCTACTTTGTGATCGGCAAGGGTGTGCTGCCTAAGATCGACGCCACGGTTGATGCCCGCGATGCCAAGATCGCGGGTGACCTTGCCGCCGCTGAAAAGGCGCGCGCCGAGGCAGAGGGCATGGAAGGGGCATGGCAAGCCGAACTCGCGCAGACCCGCAACGCCGCACAGGCCGAGGCTCAAAAGGCCAAAGCATCGGCGCAAAAGGATGCCGAAAACCGTCTTTCCAAGGCGGATGCCGAAATCGCGGCCAAGGCTGCCGACGCCGAGGCTGCGATTGCCAAGGCCCGCGCGTCCGCGCTCGCCGGCATTGATGCCGTCGCAGCGGAAGCCGCACAGGACATCGTTGCCAAGGTTTCGGGCGTGAATGTCACCCCGGCACAGGCAACGGCAGCAGTGAAGGCGGTATTGGCCAATGGCTGAAGCAACGCACGCATCGACCGAGGCCATTGGCGCTGTGGAGCACGCTGCTCCCGCCGCGCTGGGCATGGACGCGACCATGTGGGTTGCGCTCGCCATGCTCATCGTCATGGGCATTGCCCTGTGGGCCAAGGTGCCCGCGATGATTGGCGCGGCGCTCGACAAGAAGATCGCCGGCATCAAGGATCAGCTCGACGCCGCTCAAAACCTGCGCAAGCAGGCCGAGGCGATCAAGGCTGAGTATGAAGCCAAGGCGAAGGCAGCGGCCAAGGATGCCGAAGCCATGAAGGAAGCGGCCGCCGAGGAAGCTACCCAGATCGTCGCGAAGGCGAAGGCTGATGCAACCGCGCTCATCGCGCGTCGCACCAAGTCTGCCGAAGAAAAAATCGGTGCGGCAGAACGCGCTGCCATTGCTGAAGTGCGCGCCAAGGCGGCGGCTGCGGCAACGGCTGCGGCGACGATGCTCATCGCATCCGGCCATGACGCCAAGGCAGACAAGCCGCTGATCGACCAGACGATTTCGACACTCAACTGATATGGCATGGTCGGGCGAACTGCCCGACCGGCCTTCTAAAACAGGCTCGCGCGATGATCGCGCGGGCCTTTTTTATGTCCCGATGCTGAGCATCACCTTGCGCACGAGCGCGGGGGAAATACTATTCATCACCTGAAGCGCCTTGACGATGCCGATATTGGCTTCGTTGGCGCTGCGTTCCATCGCCGACACGATCTGCCGCGCACATTCGGTAGGGGCCATCTTCGCGCCATTCATGCCGTCGGTCATTTTGGTTTCAACCATCGGCGGCAGTGCTTCCAGAACATGAATGTGCGTGTCCGCAAGCTGCGCGCGCAGGGCAAGCGTGTAGCTTCTGAGCGCGGCTTTGGTAGCGCAATAAACGGGCGCGCCAGAGCTTGGCGCAATCGCAAGCCCGGAGGTGACGTTGACGATCATCGCTTCGGGCCGCGCCTTCAGCGTGTCCATCAGTCGCGTGATGAGGTGGATCGGCGCATTGAGGTTGAGGTAGATGCTATTGTCATCGACATCGAGATCGGGCCTGCCCTGGCGAAAGTCATGCGAGCTGCCCATGCCTGCATTGTTGATGAGAATGTCGAGCGGTGTTCCGGCGACCGCCTCGACCACGCAATCAATGCCTGCTTCGGCCGAAAGATCGGCCGCGATCACTTCAAAACCCAGCGTCTGCATCGCGGCGATGCGGTTCGGGTTGCGTCCGGTGAGGATGACGGTTGCCCCCTTTGCTTTTAACTGCAACGCCATTTCGCGTCCGATGCCGTCCGTGCCGCCTGTCAGCAATATGGTCTTGCCCGTCAGTTGCATCTATTGTCCCTCCACCCCTGTGTTATTAATTGGCAACCTGTTCTCCAACGCGCCGTATGTCCAGCCCTGACTCTCCAGATCGCTTCAATGAAGAGCGCGCGACCTACACGGTGCGCGGCACCGATCAGCCTGATCTTGAGGCGGGCGTGGCGGCGATCCGTAACGTGCTGAAAACATTGCCGACAAAGCCGGGTGTCTATCGGATGCATGATGCGCGCGGCGATGTGCTTTATGTCGGCAAGGCCAAGGCGCTGCGCAATCGCGTGACCAATTACACACAGGTTGAGCGGCTGCCCAACCGGCTGCGGCGGATGGTGGCCCAAACGCGCAGCATGACGATTGTCACCACCAACAGCGAGGCAGAGGCGCTGCTGCTCGAAGCGCAGCTCATCAAGCGTTACCGGCCCGCCTATAACGTGCTGCTGCGCGATGATAAAAGCTTCCCTTTCATCCTGCTCCGCACCGATCACGCCTTTCCGCGCATCCAGAAGCATCGCGGCGCGCGGCGCGCCAAGGGCAATTATTACGGCCCCTTTGCGAGCGCAGGCTCGGTCAACACCACGCTCAACGCGCTGCAAAAGCTGTTCCTGCTGCGCTCCTGCACCGATAGTTTCTTCAATAATCGGGATCGACCGTGTTTGCTCTTCCAGATCAAGCGATGTTCTGCCCCCTGTGTCGGGCGGATCGACGCGGCGGGCTATGAGGAGTTGGTGGACGACGCCAAGGCATTTCTCGGCGGCAAATCAACCGCAGTGCAGGCCAAGCTTGCCGGTGAGATGGAAAAGGCGGCCGGCGATCTTGATTTTGAGCGCGCGGCAATCTTGCGGGATCGGTTGAAGGCGCTCACCTTCATTCAGGGCAGTCAGGCGATCAACGCGCAAGGCGTGGGGGATGCCGACATTTTCGCGCTTGCCGCCCGGTCTGGCCTTGTCGGGATCCAGGCCTTCTTCATTCGCGGTGGGCAGAATTGGGGGCATCGCGCTTTCTTTCCGAGCCACACCGCCGATCTTGAAGAGGCGGAAATCTTTTCAAGCTTTCTTGCCCAATTTTATGGAGATGTGCCGCCCGCGCGCGCCATTCTGCTCGACCGCGATTTGCCCGATGCGGAACTGCTTGCAGAAGCCTTGAGCGAAACTGCCGGGCGCAAAGTGGAGATACAGGTGCCGCAGCGGGGCGATCGCAAGCGGCTGGTGGATCAGGCGACGCGCAATGCTGTGGAGGCGCTCGACCGGCGGCTGGCGGAAACGACGACGCAAGGCAAGCTGCTGCGCGAGGTGGCTGATCTTTTCGATCTGGCAGAGCCACCGCAGCGCATAGAAGTGTATGACAATAGCCATATTCAGGGCACCAACGCGCTGGGCGCGATGATTGTGGCGGGGCCGGAAGGTTTCCAGAAGGGCCAGTATCGCAAGTTCAACATCCGCCGCGCGGAAACCGTGCCGGGCGATGACTTCGCGATGATGCGCGAAGTGATGGAACGGCGCTTTGGGCGCGCGCTCGAAGAAGACCCGGATCGTGACAAGGGGTATTGGCCAGACCTTGTGCTCATCGATGGCGGCAAGGGACAGGTGAGTGCGGTCAAGGCGGTGCTCGATGACCTTGGTATTGAAGACCTGGCCTATGTCGGGGTCTCCAAGGGGCCGGACCGCAATGCCGGGCGTGAGATTTTCCACTTCCCCGATGGGCGCGAGCTGACATTGCCGCTCAATGCGCCCGTTCTTTTCTACCTCCAGCGCCTGCGGGATGAGGCGCACCGCTTTGCAATTGGCGCGCACCGGACCAAGCGGGCAAAGGGCATCACCTCCAGCCCGCTTGACGAAGTCCCCGGAATTGGGCCTGCCCGCAAAAAGGCGCTGTTGCTGCACTTCGGCACGGCGCGCGCGGTGCGCAGTGCAAGCCTTGAAGATTTGCAGCGCGCGCCCGGCGTGTCGGCAGCGGTCGCGCAGGCGGTGCATGATTTTTATCATGGCAATGTGAGCGACGCGTGACGCTGGACAGGTGACAGGCGGGCTGCACCCGCTATATCTGGGCAATACGGTGTAAGCGGGTGAGCATGGTCCAGTTTCAGGAACGCGTATTTCTAGGCTTTGTGATCGTCGCATCGCTTGCGATGGCGTGGATCGCCTCTCCTTTTTATGGAGCGATTTTGTGGGGACTGGTGGCTGCAATCGTCTTTGCGCCGGTCAACGCCGCACTCGTGCGGCTGCTCAAGGGGCACCGCAACACGGCGGCGATGCTGACGCTCTTTCTTGTCATCGGCATTGTCATCGTGCCCGCCGGCATCATCAGTTCGCTGCTGATCGATGAGGCGCTGAGCACCTACCAACTGCTCCAGAAGCAACCGCTGGATGTGGCCGCGACAATTGAGGCAGCGCGCCACGCCTTGCCGCACTCTGTGGTGGGCGTGATCGACAATTACGCGCTGACGGACATCGGGGCGATACAGGAGCGCCTCTCAACCATTCTGACGAGCGGCCTGCGCGTGGCGGCCGAGCAGGCTGTGAGCTTTGGGCAAAGCGCCTTCGCTTTTGCGATCGGCCTTACCATCATGCTCTATCTCACCTATTTTCTGCTGCGCGATGGCCGTGAGATTTCCATAAAGGTCAGCGCGCGGATGCCATTGCATCCTTTGAAGCGTCGGGCGCTGTTCAGCAAGTTCACCACCGTCATTCGCGCGACCGTGAAGGGCAGTATCGTTGTTGCCATCGTGCAAGGCATTTTGGGGGGCGTCACCTTTTACCTGCTCGATATTCGTGCGCCGCTTTTGTGGGGCGTGGTGATGGGGATGCTCTCGCTCGTGCCCGCCATTGGCACCGGGCTGGTCTGGGTGCCGGTTGCGCTCTACCTGCTGGCGACGGGTGATTTCGGCCGCGGGATCACGCTGCTGCTCGTCGGCTTCTTCATCATTTCGATGGTCGACAACATCCTGCGCCCCGTGCTGGTGGGCAAGGATACGCGGATGCCCGATTATGTGGTGCTCATCTCCACATTGGGCGGCATCAGCGTGATGGGCATCAATGGCTTCATCATCGGCCCGGTCATCGCTGCGATGTTCATCGCGGCGTGGGACATTTTTGCCGAGGACAAGGAAGTTTTCGACCGGGCATGACACCCGGCCCTTGCGGTTAAAGTTTCAAGCGCGCGCGTGCTGCCAGATATTCGCGCTCAAGCCGGTCGACGCGGTCCGCCACGGTTTCGATGGCTTTTACCGCGCCAACGCCCTGACCAGAACCCCAAATGTCGCGCCAGGCCTTGGCTTCGGTATTGCCACCTGAGCCAAAGTTCATCGTTGAAATATCGCCCTTGGGCAGATTGTCCGGGTCCAGCCCTGCCTTGACGATGGACTGGCGCAGATAATTGCCGTGCACGCCCGTGAAAAGGTCTGAATAGACGATGTCGGATGCTTGGCCCTCAACAATGCCTTGCTTGTAACCTTCATCGGCATTGGCTTCGACCGTGGCGATCCAGGGGGAGCCGATATAGGCAAGGTCCGCGCCCATGGCCTGTGCGCCGAGCACGGCGGCCCCATTGGCGATCGAGCCTGACAAGGCGACCGGACCGTCAAACCATTCGCGGATTTCCTGCACGATGGCGAAGGGAGAGAGGGTGCCAGCATGGCCACCTGCACCTGCTGCCACGGGGATGAGGCCCGTCGCGCCCTTTTCAATCGCCTTGCGGGCAAACCGATCATCGATGACGTCGTGCATCGTGATGCCGCCCCAGCCCTTGACGGCGGCGTTCAAATCTTCGCGCGCACCAAGCGAGGTGATGACGATGGGAACCTGCCATTTTTCGCAGGTCACCATGTCTTCTTCCCAACGGTTGTTGGATTTGTGGACGATCTGGTTGACCGCAAAGGGCGCTGCCGGACGATCCGGGTTGTCGCGGTTCCATGCCGCCAGCTCTTCGGTGATCCTGTGGATCCACTCGTCGAGCATCGCTTGCGGGCGCGCATTGAGCGCCGGGAAGGAGCCCACGATCCCCGCCTTGCACTGGGCAATGACAAGCTCTGGCCCCGATACGATGAACAGCGGCGAGGCGATGATGGGAAGGCGGAGGCGGTCAAAAATGGCTGGCAATGTCATAAACGGGTTTCTTTCCGAAACTTATATGCCTGTCAAGCGTCCGTTGACGTTTACGTCAGCTTTTCGCCTTTTCGGCGCGCAGCCCATCCCAATAAGCCAGCCGTTCCCGGATTTTGGCTTCAAAGCCGCGTGGGGAGGGGGCGTAAAAGGCTTGCGGGGCCATCTCCTCCGGCCAGTAATTATCACCGCTGAACGCCCCGTCGCGATCATGGTCATAGGCATAGCCCTTGCCATAGCCGAGGTCTTTCATCAGCCGCGTCGGGGCGTTGAGAATGTTGGGCGGCGGCATCAGCGAGCCAGTGTCTCGCGCTGACTTCCACGCCGATTTCTGTGCCATATAGGCCGCGTTCGATTTTGGCGCGGTTGCCAGATACAGGCAGGCCTGCACGATGGCGAGTTCACCTTCCGGGCTGCCGAGAAAGTCATAGGCGTCTTTCGCAGCAAGGCACTGGACCAGCGCCTGCGGGTCGGCAAGGCCAATGTCTTCGCTCGCAAAGCGGACAAGGCGGCGCAGCACATATAGCGGTTCTTCTCCCGCCACGAGCATCGGGGCCATATAATAGAGCGGGCCCTGCGGGTCTGATCCGCGCGGGCTTTTGTGCAGCGCGGAAATGAGGTTGTAATGCCCCTCACGGTCCTTGTCATAAACCGGCATCCGCCGGTGGAGCAGCTCTGCCAGTGCCTTGGGATCGAGCGGCTCGTCGATACGGATCGAAAAGAGCGTTTCGGCCTGATTGAGCAGGAAGCGCCCGTCGCCATCGGCGGAGGCGACAAGCGCGGCGCGGGCATCGTCTGTGAGCGGTAGCGTGCGGCCTTCAAGCCCTTCGGCACGGGCAAGAAGCGTATCAAGCGCCGTCGCGTCGAGCCGATGAAGCACGAGAACCTGCGCCCGGCTGAGCACGGCGGCGTTCAGCTCAAAGCTGGGGTTTTCGGTCGTCGCGCCAACCAGCGTCACCGTGCCTTTTTCAACATAGGGCAGGAAACTGTCTTGCTGGGCACGATTGAAACGGTGGATTTCATCGACAAAGAGCAGCGTGCCTTGCCCCGTGCGCGCATGGTCCTCGGCGGCTGCAAAGGCTTTTTTGAGGTCTGCCACGCCAGAGAAGACTGCCGAAATCGGCTCAAAGCGCAGGCCGACAGCATCCGCCAGCAGCCGCGCGATTGTCGTCTTGCCTGTGCCGGGTGGACCCCAGAGAACCATGGAGGAAAGCTTGCCGGCCGCCAGCATCCGTCCGATGGCACCCGTTGGGCCGGTCAGATGCTCTTGCCCCACGACATCTGCAATCGTGCGAGGGCGCAGCCGCTCTGCCAACGGTGCAGGTGGCCCATCCTTGGTGAACAGATCAGTCACGTGATCCCGGATTCTGGCGATCAAGGCGGTAATAGGTATCGAGCACGGCCTGATTGACGCGATCCCAATCATAAGCGCCGCTGGCTTTTGCACCTGCGGCACCATGCTGGGCGCGTAAGTCATCGTCGGTGCAATAGGCGGCAAGCGCATCAGCAAAGCCACTAATCGAGCCGGGCTTCACGAGGCGGCCCGTTTCGCCATCCAGCACAAGGCTTTCGCTGCCGGTAGCCCGTGCGGCGATAACCGGAATTCCGCACGCCATTGTTTCCAGCGTCACATTGCCAAAGGTTTCGGTGACAGACGGGTTGAACAGCATATCCATCGAAGCGACGGCCTTGCCCAGATCCTGCCCTGCTTTGAAGCCCACAAAAACTGCGCCGGGCAGACGGCTTTCAAACCACTCATGCGCCGGGCCTTCGCCGATCACCAGCACGCGGTGGCGCACGCCCCTGGCGCGCAGCGCGTCAATCGAGTCCGAAAAGACATCCAGACCCTTCTCCATGACAAGGCGGCCAAGAAAGCCAATGACGGGCTCATCATCGGCGATGCCAAGCGCACGTCGCCAAGCAAGGTCACGTTGGCCGGGGTTGAAAATCGTCGTGTCGATCCCGCGTGCCCAGATACCGATGTCATAGCTCATGCGCTGCTCGCGCATCACTTGCGCCATCGATTCAGACGGGGCGACCACGGCATCGCAGCGCCGGTAAAAGCGGCGCAATACGGCCTCCAGCGCGGGTTCCATAAAGGCGAGGCCATAATAGCGCGGATATGTCTCGAAGCGTGTATGCATCGAGGCAAGCACGGGAATGTTGCGCTTGCGCGCCCATGTAATGGCGCGATGGCCAAGAATGTCGGGCGCTGCGACATGGACGATATTGGGGCGAAATGCCTTGAGGTCACGCCGGGTCGCGCCGGTCAACCCGCGCGCAAGGCGATATTCGCCGCGTCCAAATGGCAGCGGAATGGAGCCAACGCTCACCAGATCACCCGTGGGCGGAAAGTCCGGCGTGTCGGTTGTGGGAGAATAGATGCGGACCTGCACGCCTTGCCGCAGCAAATAGCCGACAAGCCGGTTGAGCGCCTGGTTCGCACCATCACGCACATAATTATAGTTGCCGCTGAACAGGGCGATGCGAAGATTGGATGGAGTCATTGCGAGCGCGATAGCCGAAAGGTCAGCCAAACGAAAGTTCTGCCCAGACGGGAAGATGGTCCGACGCGCGCCGCGCCTTAAGGCTGTGATGCGTGCCTGCCGCGTGAATCTTCAGCCCCTCGCTGGCAAAGATTCGGTCGAGTCGGGCGATTGGCCGCTGGCTGTGATAGCTGGGGCCGGTGTGTGCGCCATGATGATGGTCGACAAATTCGCCAAGGCAGCCGCCATTGCGTGACCATTCATTGAGATCGCCCATCAGCACTGAAGGAAGATGCGGGGTGCGCTCAGACATTTGAGCCAGCACCGAGCGGACCTGCTGGCGGCGGCGCAGGCCCGAAATATCAAGATGCATCCCGACGATGCGGACTGCCTGTCCGCTGACGTTCAGATCAGCCAGCACCGCGCCGCGCGGTTCGATTGTCGGCAGATGCAGCACATCATGATCGAGCACGGTGATCGAGCGGTGGATGAGAATGGCATTGCCGTGATGACCGATGGAGTCGGGCCGCGTGTCAAACGGCACGGGCACATAGTCGGTATGATCTTCAATCAGATGCAGCGGCAGTGCCGAGGGGCGCGCGCCAAAGCGCCGGTCGGCTTCCTGCAAGGCGACAATGTCTGCGCCGACTTCGTTGAGCACGTCGAGAACGCGCTCAGGCCTGCGCAGCCGGTCGGTGCCGATGCCTTTGCGGATATTGTAGCTGGCGACCTTGAGCATGGGCGACGGGTTTAGACCGCCGCGCCTCAGCGGCCAAGCCCAAGACCCGAAAGAAGACCCTGATCGAACTTCATGCGCAGCGTGACGAACGGGCCGCTGCGGGTGTAGCGGCTCGCTTCATAGTCGCGGTCATGGAAACCGGTGACGTTATAACCAACCGAGACATAGCTGTTTTTTGCGGCCGAAATGCCGATGGCGGGGCCACCCGACCAGCTATAGGAGCGCCCGCCCGGATTCTGGCGGATCGTGCCCGAAAGACCAAGGTCGATGCCCTTGCCGGCATCATATTTGAGATCGGTGCCAAACAGGTTGCTCCAGCCCTTCAGGTCATCAACGCCAAAGCGATCAAAGACATAGCGGCTGCCCCAGAAGAAGGAGACTTCGCTGCGCTCGACATATTGACCGTCGATCTTCGCGGTGGGTGACCAGTTGAGGCTGAAGCTGTTGATAATGCGCTGTGACTTCACATCACCGCTGATGGTCAGCACCGCGCCGCCAATCGGCCCGGCCTCGCCTGCCACGGCATTGCGGGCAATGTCTGAACGCAGTTCCAGCTTGTCGAGGATCGACAGGCGGCTGTCTGCCGGGCGGTGCGCGAGGCTGAGCGCAAGCGCGGTTGCCTGCGTTTCCACGCCGCTTGTGGCCTTGGCGCGCGTCCAGCTGAACTGTCCGCCCACAGCGCGACCTTCGCCAATCTGACGCAACACGGCGGTGGTCAGGCCATAGCGATTGCCGGTGGCGGCGGTGCGCATTTCAGCGCGGCCCGTCCAGCTCCAGCGATCACCGCGATAGGTGGCGCCCGTGGTGATGGCGGTGAAATCGTCAGTCAGCGTCGTGTCGCCATTGCCGATGAAGCCGCCCGACGAAACGGGGTGCGCGGTGTTGAGCACTTTGGTGGCGTCAACGCCGCCCAGCGTCTTGTTGGCATCCAGCGTGAAGTCCAGCGTGAGCTTGGGGGTGACCGGAAGCGATTGGGCAAGGCCGAAGGCGGCAAAGCTGCGCGGACCATATTCGGCAATGTCCTGACGGTTGACGCTTGAGGTGAAGCGCGCGCCAGCCCAGGGCTTCAAATCAAAGCCAACGCGCGCGGTGCGAGCATCCACGGCTTTGCCATTGGCGATTTCATAGGCCCCAACCAGCGTGATGTCTTCATTGAAGGCATAGCGCAGGCCGAACTTGTGGCGGGCGGGGAAGTCGACGCTCTCATCCTTGTCAGCCAGCGGAACTTCGGTCTGTGCATCAAGTTCAAGCTTGTTGTTGAGGAAGCGTTTGGCGGCACCGAACTGCGCGATGGTAGACCCGGCAGTCGTGCCATCGCTCAGCCGGTCCGACGCGACCGTCAGGCCAGAGCGCAGGTCAACCGACTTGGCGCGATACTCGATCAGCCCACGCACTGCATCGCGCTTTGAGACGCTATCCAGATATTCTTCGTGCCACGCGCTGCCGGTTGCCGAAAGCTGCTGCGTCATCCGCATACGGCCATCTACCCCAAACTTGCGGGTGCCGTTTTCGCCACCATTGGTCTGACCAACGCCAAAGCCCGTTTCCTGCTCGCGTGCATAAGCAAGCACATCGTAGCGCGAGCCGTGATGTTCTGCTTCCACCAGCCAGGCTGTATTGGTGCCGCTGGCAGCCTTGGTGCCGTTTGCCACCGCGCTCTGGTCGCTCACGGCAAAT
The DNA here is from genome assembly GCA_937873035.1 of uncultured Sphingomonadaceae bacterium. Taxonomy (GTDB): domain Bacteria; phylum Pseudomonadota; class Alphaproteobacteria; order Sphingomonadales; family Sphingomonadaceae; genus Aquisediminimonas. Next base: position 33,845 of record CALMVA010000075.1, read on the forward strand.
TCCGCGCGGATCTCGCTCTGCGCGCTCGGCTTGTAGCGAACGTCAACGCCGCCCATCGAGGTGCGCAAATTATCGTCTTCATCATGAACGCCCGTCGCGCCGACGGTAAGCGTCTTGGCGGCGTTGTTCCATGTCACGCGGCCACCCGCATTGGTGACGCGCTGGGCAACGCCGTCCACGTCATAATCGGCGATGATGAACTGCGGATCGAGGCCTGAGGAGCGGCTCAGCACCGGCTCGCTGAAGCGCAGCGTGCCAGCGACATAATCAATGTCATAATCGACGTTGCGCACGAGCGTGCGGCTTTCGACGATCCGGTCAGAGCGCAGACGGTCGCGCGTTTCGATGACGATCTTTTCGCTGTTGGGCAGAATATCACGCGCGGCGAGCGCATAGGGGCCAGACAGGCCATTGCCCTGAATTTCCTCACGGCGATGGCGGAAGGGCGTGTCAGCCGCAAACGCCGTCGCGCCCACCTGCTCATTGCGGAACTCGGCCTTCACGCCGTTGAACGAGCGGACGTAGCGCGTCAACTGCGCTTCGCCGAGGCCGGTTTCATAATCGCCGAACAGTGCATAGAATTGCGGGCGCTCAAGCTTGAGATAGAGGCGGCGGACGCTGGCCGCGTCAAAGCGGCGCGTCGAACGGTCGGCATAGACGGTGTAATAGGCATTGGGATCAATCACGCCGCCAAAGCGCGTGTCATCGCCTTCCTTGTCGCTGTCATACGACATGGTCATCAGCCATTTGCCCTTGACGCGGCCCTTTGCATAAAGCGCGAGGCGCGCGTCAGTCAGCCAGCTGTCGCCATTGGCACCCAGCTTTTCGCTGCGGGTTTCAAGCGTGTTGAAGCCTGCGGTGCCGGCCGCAAAGCCGACGATGGTCCAAGGACGCTTGCCGGGGTCGAGCCAGGCGTCGATCCGCTCGGTGCGGACGACATCGCCATCGCGCAGCGGCAGCGAGATGTTGAGCGAGCCCGAAGCGGTCGTCGGCTCCAGCTCGATATAGGCCACGCCATCATCACCTTCGACGCGCCACACGGGCTTGGCGCGCTCAAGGCCCGAAAGCTGGCGTGCAGCCTGCGCATCGGCTTCGACGGCGGGATAATAAGGGGCGGGGACGGTGAAGTCGCCCGTCAGGCCCTGATGGACCGGGTGGCCATCACGGTCGGTCAGCTTGAGCGCGATCACCGGGCGGGTCACGCCATCGGCGACGAGAACCGAGCGGGCGCGATCCAGCACGGCGTGCATCGGCGTCGAGGAGAAGGTAACGGTGCGTTCCAGATGCTCCACCACCGTGCCGTTGGCGTCGAGAATGTCAGCCGTCAGACGGGTTTCACGCGTCGGCAATTCAACACCGCGCCACAGGCTGACAGCGACGAGATCATTCGCGTCCTTCTTGGCGCCGTCAAAGGCAAGGGCAGGCACCAGCGTGCCGTTGGCATAGAGCTTCACCGACTGGCCGGGCAGGTGCTTGATGGCGACGCGAACGGCCTTGGTGCGCGGATTGTGATCGGCTTCCGGGAAGAGCCATGCGATGCCGGGGGCCTGGTTCGCAAACCAGTCACGATTGGCACCCGCAGCATCCGCCGCACTGGGTGCCGCAGGGCGCTGCTGGTTGCTGGCCGAGAGGCGGGCCGTATTTTCACCGGCGACCGTGCGGAAATCTGCCCGCAGCAGTGCACCGCCACGTCCTTCCACGAAGCGCGAAATGGCGCTGCCAGCACTACGGGCGTTGAGCGCGCATTGCGCGGCCACCTGACCGGCAGGCAACGTGGAAGGATCGATCTGAACGACGTGGAGGCCCGGCAAGACGCCTTCAAAGTGATAGCGACCTTCAATGTCAGTCACGCTGTAGCTGCCATCTTCCAGCATGACGCGCACATTGGCGACGCCCTTTGCTACTGCCGGATCAACCGTGCAGCCGCCATCGGTGATGCGGCCAATGATGGTCATGCGGTCGGCAAGACTGTCGCGCGCAATGCGCACGGTTGCGTCGGCAACGGCGCTTTGCGTGCCGCGATTATCGGCGGCGCTTACAAGGTTGGTGGCGTTGCCGGGCGCAGCATCAGGCCGAATTTCAACGACATAGGTTGCATAACCTGTCTTTCCAGCAGCGAGCGCAGGTGCAGAAATGGTCAGCGTGCTGCCATCAGTTGATACCTGATAATCGGTCGCCACCCCGTCAAAGCGCACGGTGCCCTTCTTGATGCGCATCGCATCGGGCAATTTGTCGGTGATGGTGATCGGGCCTGTCGCGCGGGCGGTGTCGCCATTGCGCACCTCCACGCGGAACTGCACCGCATCGCCGGGAATGGCGGTTGGTTGCGATGCCGTTTTGCGAACGAGCAGCGGAATACCGGGCCGGTCTGCGGGAATGTCGATCCTGACGGGCGCGGGATCGATCAGGGTGAACGCCTCGCCATAAGAGCCCGTCACCACTGCGAAGGGCTGTGCATCAGGACGCCGCAAGCCTACCAGATTGGCAGGCGCGGAGCGCGAGGGCACGGTGTAGGGCTGGGGCGTTTCAACGATCAGCCTATATTGTCCCGGTCTTGCGAACGGGAAGCGATATTCGCCCGGCGCGAACTGGTAGACCATGCCGCCACTGTCGGTCACGGTCGATCCCGTCATGATGGACGACGGAAAGGCTGAAACTCCGTCATCGCCAAACACCTGGGCGGGTTGTCCGGTCGCTGCATCGACCAGAGTGACGCGCGTGCCGGCAACCGGGCTGCCATCGCCGCTGTCAAAAACCACACCATAGGGGTCGATCAACACCTCAAGCGCGGACTGTGCGATCAGCGTGCCCGTTTGCGGGTCATGCGATTCGAGCATCAGGCGCTCGCCGGGGAAGAGCGACAGCTTGCAGTCACCGGCCCGTGGATCGGGCGGGATCGAAGCGGTGCGGATGAGGCCGACAAACTGGCTGCTGTTGACTGCCGTTTCCCGGACGAGAATTGTTTCAGAATCGCCCGAAGGCGTCTGGAGACGCACCGAGATCGTCTCGATGCGGTTGGGGTCTTTATTGTCATGCGGCGCGTTGATCGAGACGACAAGCGGCTCGCCCGCGCGGATCTGCGACGTCTGTTCAACCGAGGCGGGCGAAAGCGAGGTGTTTGACCACACGCCATCAAGGCTGATGACGCTATCTCCGCTGCTGCCGCGGCAAATCGTTTGCGGCACGCTCAATTGGGTGCCGCTCCCGCTGCTGCTCAGCAACTGATAGGTCGTGAGAATGGCAATGGGTGCCGACAGATCAACCGCCAGGTCAACCTGGTTTGAAAGCCGGGAGAAGCGGCCCTGCGGCGTCTGCCAATCAATTTGCGCAACGTTGGAAATCGTCGACTGGGCAGACGCAGGCGCGGCGGCGGCACCAAGGAGTGCCACCGCCAACGCCACCATCCAGGCGAAGATATGGTTAATCAGGTTACGCATACGCTCTCAGGGTGCAGGCGGAGCCGAAACACTGGCTCCGCAGCCTCCCTTTCGGGGCCTAGTTGATCGTCGCCCGGAAATAGAGCGTCCGTGTCGTGCCAGGGTTGATGGTTCCCAATGTGCCTGACACGGTGCCAGCCGCAAAGCTGCCGCCCGTAGTCCCGTCGAGGTTGCACGTGCCGCTCGGCGCGGAACCCGTATAGGTTCCCGACTGGAAGATGCCGTAGGCAGAGCTGTAGGTCGTTTGAGCGGGCAGGGGATCGGAAATGTTGACGCTGGTCGCGGCCGCGCCACCCGAACCGTTGGAAACGACGATGCAATATTCAACCGTCGCGCCCGGAATCATCTTCGGGTTGGTCGTGCCGTTGACCGGGTCTGAAACAATGCGGCTCTGCTTATAGACGTTGAGGACCGCCGCCGAAACGGTGAAGTCGTCGTCATCGCTCGCCTTGCCGTCATTTGCAGCATCACCGGCGACGACGCCTGCGCTATCAAACAGCACGGTATCAACACCTGCCGTGTTGGCACCTGCCGTGGCGGTGACGACCGCGCCTTGCGCGCCAGAGCCGCCGCCTTCGCGTGCCTGACCTTGCAGGGTTACGCCCGCAACATCGCCATTGACCTGCGCCAGCGCGACATTGCCAACGACGAAGATGGTCCGCACGCCATCTGCTGCGACTTCGTCAAGATAGGTTACGGCAGTATCCGTGCCGGCTTCATAGGTGCCGTTGCCGTTGGTGTCGACATAGACGCCAAGGCTCGACACGTCGAAATTGTCGGTGCCGCCATGTGCTGCGGTGCCGCCAGCCAGCTGCGCGGCCGTGAGGCCGATGTCGATCGTCGCGTTGGTGTCGTTGGTCACCGTAAAGGTCGTGACGGCGGCAGACTGCCCCGGAACGACGCTCGTTGTGGTTGAGCCGGTTTCCTGAACGCGAATGGCGACCTTGCGGTCGACCGTGATGTTGTTGGAGCCAGTGCTCGCTGTCTGCGATACGCCGCCAACCTGGAAGTTGACGGTAACGGTGTTCGTAATCGTCGTGCCAGACGCGGTTCCCGCCGCGAATGCGGGAGTTGCCCCCAGCACCATCAAGGCAAGACCGCTGCCTGTCGTCAGCAGCTTGAGTTTGCTAGTCATTTAAGGTCTCTCTTCGCTCTGTTGGCACCAATTCCCACCCCCGCTGATGCCGTTGCGGGTTTTTTCAGCGGACGATGCCGCGGAAGCTCAATTTGCCTTGTCCACCTGCGGCAATCGGGTCGCGGAGCGCCCAGCGGACGTGCGTCACATCCTCAGCGCGTGCGGCACGCATCTGTCCGTCCATATCTTTCACCTTAAGCGCGGCCAGCGCGCCGAAAGAGCGGCCGCCATCAACAGAAACCTGCGCAAATGCGTCGTTCGTTCCCTGATAGGCGACGGGGCCGGGCATCGGATTGGTGACGATAAAGTCTTTCGCGGGCTGCGAGCCGGTGTTGCGATATTGCAGCACGAAGACGAGCCGATCACCCGGCGTTACAATCTTTGGCTCTTCAAGCACGGTGCGCGATTTGCCACCGGCGGCGGTGACCAGACGCTCGACAAAGACCGAGCTGTCGAGCGCAACGGCGTCAGCCGCATGGGCCAAAGCCGGGCTAAGGATAAGGAAGAGTGCGATAATCAGGCGCATTTTACTGCCTTTCGCGAAAAGGAGATCAGTTGATCTTCACCTTGAAGGTGACGGCGCGGGTTTGGCCGGACGCAACGCTGCCCAGTTGCACTTCGACGCGCCCTGGAACGGCCGGAGGTCCGGTGACAGGCGCCACAAAGATGCCCGCATCAGCATCCGCGCCATCGCTCAGCGGTGCGCCCTGAAGCGTCATGGTGCCAACCTCATAGGTCGTGCCGGTCGGAATATTGTCGCTGATAGCGACATTGGTCAGCGTGCCGGTGCCATTGACGCTGGCCGTCAGCGTGTAGGTGATGATCGCACCGGGGACGATCTTCGCGCCGCCAAAAGGATCAACCACGGTCGATGATTTGGTGAAGCTGATGCCCGCCGCCTGCACAAGATAAGTGCCGGTGGCGCTGCCATCGCCGCCCGTTGTGCCAACAACAGCATCGCCGCCGCCCTGACCTTGGCCTGCCGCCGAGGTGCCGGGGGCACCCGTTGCCGTTTTGGAGGCCGCCGTCAGCGAAAGCTGGCCGCGATCACCATCAGCGGCGCTTCCGGGGATGGTCGACAACACGAACACACGCACCGACCCGTCGGGCGCGAGGACGGGATCATTGCTACCCGCCACATAAACGGCATCGACGCCTGCGTCATAAACGCCGTTGCCGTTCGTATCGAGCACGATCGACGTCGCGGTCGGATCAAATTGATCGCCGCCCAGCGCGGTGACGACATTGAGTGCGTAAGCTTCAGAGCCGTTACCTGTATTGGTAACGGTGAAGGTCGCCACCTGATTGGTTGCGGCGGGAAGCGTCGTGATGTCACCCGGATCGGCGGACACCACCGTTACGTCGAGCAGTTCATCAACGCGCAGATTGGACGTGTTTGACGTCGCCGTGCGCGGTGCACCTCCCGAATCGGTATAGGATGCCGTTGCGGTGTTTGAGATGGTTGAGCCGGCCGTCGTGCCTGCCGCCTTCGCGTCAGTTGCGAAAGAAACCGTCGCTGTCGCCACGAGCAATGGTGCGATCGTGCCGAGACGAACATTTTTAATTGCCCAGAAATGTAATTCGAACATGGACTTACTCAACACCCCGTTGTTTCTTCGGAGCGGAATAAAACCAAATTGGGTAAAAATTGGTTAAGTCCGCATCAGATACCTGTGACGTCAGCGGAGCGGCGAACTTAAGGGTTAATCCCCGGTCCACCGTGGAAAATGCCTGAAAAGCAGCCTTCGCTGGAAAAATGCCATTTTTTACAAAGCGATGAGGAGGCGTGGCCTGTTGGTCCGTAGTGGCGTCAACCCCAATGGGTTGGCACGGAATTAACCACCGGCTTCAATGTATGTGATGTTTGGAAAAATTCTGTGTGGCATCGCCTTGACAGGTCTTGGGTCGTCCCGTAGAGGCCGCCTCCTCACGCAGGAATGCGGGTGTAGCTCAGTTGGTTAGAGCGCCGGCCTGTCACGCCGGAGGTCGCGGGTTCGAGCCCCGTCACTCGCGCCACTCCCCTTATCGGGAGGTTGGCGTCATCAGCGAAAATCGCCGGTTTCCATCCATTTGAGCACAGGCTTGAGCGGGAAAATCCATATGATCCCGGCGATCAGATAAAACACCGCCTGCACCAGCACGGGCCATGTTCCGACATATTCTGAGAGACTTGCCACACACACGGCCCACACGGCCATATAGGCGAGAATGGCAAGCGTGCCGACAGGCTTGCGCCAGCTGGGGGTTTCCATCGTTTTCAGGCCTTTCAGATGCGGGAGTTGGGCGTCTTGATCCATTCGCGTTCGGTCAGGACCGCGTCAAGCGGCGCATCCCATGGATCGGCAGGCAATTGATCGACTTCCTGCACAGACCAGGCAATGCCGACCCGCAAGGCGCTGGGCAGGTGCTCCAACGCGCGGTCATAATGGCCTGCGCCTTGGCCAAGGCGATTGCCCGTCCGGTCAAATCCCACAAGCGGCAGCAGGATGATGGTGGGCGAGGTAGCGATGGCGGTGGGCAGCGGTTGCGTAAAGCCCGATGCAGACATTTCAAGAGGTGCGCCGGGCTGCCATGCGCGGAACAGCATCGGCGTGCTTCGCGTCGCAAGCCATGGCAAGGCGAGGCGCGCGCCTTGATCTGCAATGCGCTGCATCAATCCAGCGATGTCGGCTTCGCTTCCCATCGCACAATAGCCCGCCACCACAGCGTCTGGCTTGAGCAGTCGCCTGAGAAAGTCGGCACCTTCAACGGTTTCTAAGAAATTAGAGTTTTCTCTTTTTGAAACAAAATCTTTTCGATGTGATCTCAGATTTTTTCGAAGATCGGTTTTGTTCAAAATCGTCATGGGTTGGCGGACCCGCCATGGCCGTTTGCCGGAAAATCCTCTGACGCCGGTAACGTCAGGTGGGGACCATATACCACAGGCCAGGGCCTGGGCAGGGACAGCCCCCATGGATGTTGAATCGCCTCAGGGATAATCGCTACAGCTCGCACCGGGCAGTATCCGCCGCTCACGGATATAGGGTGTTTAGCCCCGTTGCTCAAGACGTGCAGCAAGGCTTTCCAGCCGCGCGGCGATGTCTTCAAGCATTTGGGCGTTGCGCGCGTCGTCAGCGGCCATATCTGTGTTGCTGGCTGACGCAGCGCCACCTTTGCCGCGCGCTTCTTCCAGTTCGTCGGCCAGCAATAATGACGCAAAGAGAAGCTGGCGCACTTCGCTCACACCGCCAACCGACTGGCGGGCTTGGGTGGCCTTGCTATCGACGAGGCTGGCAATGCTGGTCAGATGCGCTTCCTCGCCATCGCGACACGCGACAGTATAGGCGTTGCCGCCAATTTTGAGCTCGACCTGCGCCATCAGTTATGACCTCCTGAAGATGCCGCGCGCGTGATGACGGCATCAAGCGCCGACAGGGCTATTGTCGCCTCTTCACGCAGCTTTGCGTGCCGCTCAGCCAGCGCGGCGAGTTCAGCGGCGCTATTGTCGTTGATAGCGTCCCCCCCGGATGCCGTGCTTGGCGGGGGCGTGCCGGCCACGGCGTCGATACGATCCAGGGCCGCAGCGATGCGCTGAAGCGCGGAAGAAATTCGGTCATTTGCCATATATTTGAGATTACCATGACGGACGATGGCCGCAAGCAAAATGGGGCGCTGCGGTTGACCATCGGTGGACAGCGCGACAAGAGGGCGGCGACCTCGCTCTGGCGAGTCGCAAATGCTATCTCCGGCCGAGCTTAAGGGACTGCCATGACTGTTAATCAGCAGCGCCTCGCCAACGCTATTCGCGCGTTGTCGATGGATGCCGTGCAAGCGGCAAATTCGGGGCATCCGGGTATGCCCATGGGCATGGCCGATGTTGCCACGGTTCTCTTCACACAGTTTCTGAAATTTGATCCACAAGCCCCTAAATGGGCTGATCGAGATCGATTCATTCTCTCGGCTGGCCACGGCTCAATGCTGATCTATTCGCTGCTCCATCTCACGGGCTATGAACGGCCGACGATGGACGACATCCGTAACTTCCGTCAGCTCCATTCCGTCTGTGCCGGCCACCCCGAAAACACCGAGTTGCCGGGGGTTGAGTGCACCACAGGGCCGCTTGGGCAGGGGATTGCCATGGCGGTTGGCATGGCCATGGCCGAGCGTCATCTGAATTCGGTGTTCGGCACTGATCTGGTCGATCACAAAACATGGGTGATCGCGGGCGATGGCTGCCTGATGGAAGGCCTCAACCATGAAGCGATTGGCTTGGCAGGCGTCAACAAGCTGGGTCGCCTCAATGTGTTGTGGGATGACAACAACATCACCATCGATGGCGATACCTCGCTTTCAACCTGCGAAGATATTCTGGCGCGCTATGCCGCGACCGGCTGGCACACGGTGCGCTGCGACGGACATGACTTTGCCGACATCGCCCGTGCGCTGGCAGAGGCGGAAGCCGATCCGCGTCCGTCGCTGGTGGCGTGCAAAACCGTGATCGGCAAGGGCGCACCCAACAAGCAGGGCGGCCATAACGTCCATGGCGCGCCGCTGGGGGCTGATGAAATCGCCGCCGCGCGCGACTATCTCGGCTGGGAAGCCGCCCCCTTTGAAGTGCCTGCCGACATTCTGGCGGACTGGCGCGCCCTTGGCGGCCGTGGAGCGGGTGCGCGCGCAGAATGGGAAGCCCGTCTTGCGGGATCGCCCATGCGCGCTGATTTTAACGCCCGGATGAAGGGCGTCGCCGACCTCGCATCGCCTGCGCTTGAAAGCTATATTGCCGGTCTTGTCGCGGCCCCGCAAAAGGTGGCGACGCGCAAGGCATCGGAAATGGCGCTGGGCCCGCTCACTGAACAACTCCCGCACCTCGTCGGCGGCTCTGCGGATTTGACAGGCTCAAACCTCACCAAGACCAAGTCGACTGTGCCTTTTGGTGCGGACAATTACGCCGGTCGCCACGTCTATTACGGCATCCGCGAATTCGGCATGGCGGCCGCGATGAATGGCATGGCGCTGCACGGCGGCGTGGTGCCCTATGGCGGCACCTTCCTCGTGTTTTCGGACTATTGCCGCAATGCGATCCGTATGTCGGCGCTTCAGCACGCGCAGGTCGTTTATGTCCTCACGCACGATTCGATCGGGCTGGGCGAAGATGGGCCGACGCACCAGCCGGTGGAACACGTCATGTCGATGCGCATGATCCCCAACCTCAACGTTTACCGCCCGGCCGACGTTATCGAAACGGCGGAATGTTGGGCGCTGGCGCTGGAAACCACGGGGACGCCCTCGGTTCTTGCGCTGTCGCGTCAGAACCTGCCGCAATTGCGTGGCGCTGGCGATGAAGGCTGGACGGGTGCCGCCAACCGCTCGGCCAAGGGCGGCTATCGCCTGAAGGCGGCGGACGCGGCGCGCAAGGTCGTGCTTGTCGCCACCGGCTCTGAAGTCGCGATTGCGGTGGACGTTGCCAGGCAGCTTGAAGCGCAGGGCATTGGCGCTGATGTCGTCTCGATGCCGTCGACCGAATTGTTCGATGCGCAGCCCGCAGCCTATAAGGCAGACCTCCTGCCGCGTGACGTGCTGATCGTGTCGATCGAAGCGGGTGTCACGATGGGCTGGGAACGCTATACGGGCCTGAACGGCCTCAACATCGGCATCGATCGCTTCGGCGCGTCGGCACCGGCTGAGGCGCTTTATGATTACTTCGGTCTGACGGTCGAGAAGATCGTCCCCCGTATTCTTGAGAAACTTGCGAACTGAAGGGAGTGACATAATGGCGAAGGTTGCCATCAATGGTTTTGGACGTATCGGGCGCAATGTGGCCCGCGCCATCCTCGAACGGCCCGATTGCGGGCTTGAACTCGTTTCGATCAACGATCTTGCTGATGCAAAGGCCAATGCCCGCCTGTTCCAGCGCGATTCGGTTCACGGCCCGTTTGCTGGCACGGTTGAAGTTGATGGCAATGACATCATCGTCAACGGCAAGCGCATCCAGGTGACAGCAGAACGCGACCCCGCCAACCTGCCGCACGCCGCCAATGGCATCGACATCGCGCTGGAGTGCACCGGCTTCTTCACCACCCGCGCGGGTGGCCAGAAGCACCTTGATGCTGGCGCGAAGCGCGTTCTCATCTCGGCACCGGGCAAGGAAGTCGATCTCACGGTCGTCTTTGGCGTCAATCACGACAAGCTGACCGCCGAGCACAAGATCGTTTCGAACGCATCATGCACCACCAACTGCCTTGCGCCCTTCGCCAAGGTGTTGAACGACGCCATCGGCATCGAGCGCGGCCTGATGACCACGATCCACGCCTATACCAACGATCAGAAGATCCTCGACCAGATCCACGAAGATCCGCGCCGCGCCCGTGCCGCTGCGATGTCGATGATCCCGACGACCACGGGCGCTGCCCGTGCGGTTGGTGAAGTGCTGCCCGAACTGAAGGGCAAGCTCGACGGCTCGGCCATCCGCGTGCCCACGCCGAACGTCTCGGTTGTCGATCTCACCTTCACGCCGAAGCGCGACACGACGGTTGAAGAAGTGAACGGCCTGCTCAAGGCCGCGTCGGAAGGCGCGCTCAAGGGCGTTCTGGGTTACACCGACGAGCCGCTTGTTTCGATCGACTTCAACCATGATGCGCACAGCTCGACGATCGACAGCCTTGAAACCGCCGTCATTGACGGCAAGCTCGTGCGCGTGCTGAGCTGGTATGACAATGAATGGGGCTTCTCGAACCGCATGGTCGATACGGCCGGTGTGATCGCAAAGCTGATTTAACTTTCCCGTTTGTCCTGAGCTTGTCGAAGGACTGTCCTTCTTTCTTGCCAAAGAGGAAGGGCAGGGCTTCGACAGGCCCAGTCCTAACGGTTTTTGAGAGCAGACAATGACGTTCAAAACCCTTGACGATATGGGCGACCTGATGGGCAAGCGCGTCCTTGTGCGTGAAGACCTCAACGTGCCCATGGCCGATGGCCGCGTGACAGACGATACGCGGCTGCGGGCCGCTGCTCCCACTTTGCTTGAACTTGCTGATCGCGGTGCCAAGGTGCTTGTTCTTGCACATTTCGGCCGCCCCAAGGGCGAGCGTCGGGCGGATATGTCGCTCAAGGCGGTTGTTCCTGCATTTGCCGAAGTGCTGGGTCGCCCGGTTGAATTTATCGATGATTGCGCGGGCGATGCCGTGGGCATTTCGGTCGCAAGCCTGCCCAATGGCAGCATCACGGTTCTTGAAAATACGCGCTTTTATGCGGGGGAAGAAAAGAACGACGCCGCGCTGATTGTCGAAATGGCAAAGCTTGGCGATCTCTACGTCAACGACGCATTTTCCGCAGCGCACCGTGCGCACGTCTCGACCGAAGGGCTGGCGCACGCATTGCCTGCATATGCCGGTCGCTCGATGGAAGCGGAACTCGTCGCGCTTGAAAAGGCGCTGGGCTCTCCCGAAAAGCCCGTGGCGGCGGTCGTCGGCGGTGCGAAAGTCTCATCAAAGCTTGATGTGCTGCGCCATCTGGTCGCGCGCGTCGATCATCTTATCATCGGTGGTGGCATGGCCAACACCTTCCTTGCCGCGCGCGGCGTGGATGTAGGCAAATCGCTGTGCGAGCATGACCTGACGGGAACGGCCGAGGAAATCCTTGATGCAGCAGATGCGGCAGGCTGCACGATCCATCTGCCCTATGACGTGGTTGTCTCGAAGGAATTCGCCGCCAACCCGCCTTCGCTGCGCACCTGCAACGTGCATGAGGTGGCTGCCGACGAGATGATCCTCGACGTTGGTCCGGCCGCCGTGGAAGCACTTGCCGATGTTCTCAAGACCTGCCGCACGCTCGTGTGGAACGGGCCGATGGGTGCGTTTGAAACCGTTCCGTTCGACAAGGCGACGGTTGCGCTCGCGGCAACGGCAGCGGCGCTCACCAAGGAAGGATCGCTTGTTTCAGTGGCAGGCGGCGGCGATACGGTGGCGGCGCTCAACCATGCAGGGGTGGCGGGCGATTTCAGCTTCGTTTCAACCGCAGGTGGCGCATTCCTTGAATGGATGGAAGGCCGCGTCCTTCCCGGCGTTGCGGCGCTGGAGGCCTAGAATTTTCACGGTCCCGGCGGGCAAGCCCTTCCGGGACTTTTTTGTGCAGGTAACTGCATAGCTATGCAGATGTGAGGAACAGGACCATGACTGACCCGAAAATGCTCGAAAAGATTGCCACCGGCAAAGGCTTCATCGCAGCACTTGACCAGAGCGGCGGTTCGACGCCCAAGGCGCTTCTGGGCTATGGCATCGAGGAAAGCGCCTATTCTGGCGATGGCGAGATGTTCGCGCTCATCCACCAGATGCGCAGCCGCATCATCTCTTCGCCCGCTTTCACCGGCGACAAGGTGATTGGGGCGATCCTGTTTGAAAAGACGATGGACGGCCAGGTTGGCGGCAAGCCGACGCCGGCGGCGCTGTGGGACAAGGGCGTGGTTCCCTTCATCAAGATCGACAAGGGCCTTGAAGACGAGGCCAATGGCGTTCAACTGATGAAGCCGATGCCGGAACTCGACGCGCTTCTCGCCAAGTCGAAGGCGCTTGGCGTGTTCGGCACCAAGGAACGTTCGGTCATCAACCTTGCCAACCGCGAAGGCATTGCCGCCATCGTGAAGCAGCAGGTTGAAGTCGGCCTTCAGGTTCTCGCAGGCGGCCTGGTCCCGATGCTGGAGCCGGAAATCAACATCAAGAGCCCGGAACGCGCCGAAGCTGACGCCATTCTGCTTGAAGAGCTGGTCAAGGCGCTCGATGCCATGCCGGGCACCGACAAGGTTATGCTCAAGCTCAGCCTGCCGGTGAAGCCGGGCCATTTCGATGCACTCGTCGATCACCCGCGCGTGCTGCGCGTCGTGGCGCTGTCGGGCGGCTATAAGCGTCCCGAAGCCTGTATCGAGCTTGCCAAGAATCGCGGCATCATCGCCAGCTTCAGCCGCGCGCTGTTGGAAGACCTGCGCCACCAGATGTCGGACGCAGAGTTCGACGCTTCGCTCGGTGGTGCGATTGACGAAATTTACGGCGCGTCGACCAGCAAGACCGCGTAACGCATCGTCACAACCAAAAAGGGAAGGGGCGGCTGACCAGCAGGTTGGCCGCCCTTTTTCGTGCAGGGGTTGCTTGGGGCGGCATCGCCCTATACCCCGCCGCTCATGGACGATCTTGACCTCCCCGAAGTGCCAGAGGGCTTTGCCGAACGCTTTGCGCGCGAAGACCGTGAACCGGCTGAACTCTATCTGATTTCACCGCCTGCTTTTGATGCGGGCTTTACCGGCCGGCTGAAGGCCGCGTTTGATGCGGGGCCGGTTGCGGCTTTCCAGCTTCGCCTCAAGGGACTGGACGAGCACAGCATCGCGCGGATTGCAGAGCCGCTGCAAAAGCTGTGCGCCGAGCGCGAAGTGGCCTTCATCGTCAATGACAGCATCGCGCTTGCCAGGCGATTGGGGGCCGATGGCGTCCATCTGGGGCAGGAGGATGGTGATCCGCGTGAGGCGCGCGAGGTGCTGGGGCGTGACGCGCAGATCGGCGTGACGTGCCACAACAGCCGCCACCTTGCGATGGAAGCGGGTGAGGCAGGGGCCGATTATGTCGCGTTCGGCGCTTTTTATCCGACCACCACAAAGGACGTGCAGCACCGCGCCGATCCCGCCATTCTGAGCTGGTGGACGGTCGTGTCGCCCATTCCGTGTGTGGCAATCGGCGGCATCACACCCGCCAATGTCGCGCCGCTGGTGGCGGCAGGGGCGGACTTTGTCGCGGTGTCGGGCGCTGTCTGGAATGATCCGGCGGGTGAGGCGGCGGCGGTGCGTGACTTCCTTCAGGCGATGGGGCATTGAGGGCGGTATAATCCGCACACTTGCCCGAAATGCCCGCTTGGGCTAGGGGCGCGTCCGCTCTTTCAAATTCGTACAGGTGACTCATGAAGATCAGCGGCGTGGACATCCGTCCCGGCAACATCCTTGAATTCGAAGGCGGCCTCTGGCGCGCCGTGAAGATCCAGCACACGCAGCCCGGCAAGGGCGGCGCCTATATGCAGGTCGAATTGAAGAACCTGATTGACGGCCGCAAGAGCCAGAATCGCTTCCGCTCGTCTGAAACCGTCGAGCGCGTTCGTCTTGATACCAAGGACTTCCAGTTCCTCTACGTCGATGGCGATATGCTCGTCTTCATGGACAAGGACACTTACGATCAGATCACGCTCCCCAGCGATATGCTGGGCGACGCGGCGGCCTTCCTGCAAGACGGCATGGAAGTTGTTCTGGAACTTTATGAAGATCGCCCGATTTCGGTTCAGCTTCCCGATCAGGTGGAAGCGACGATTGTGGAGGCTGACGCGGTCGTGAAGGGCCAGACGGCCTCTTCGTCCTATAAGCCTGCGCTGCTCGACAATGGCGTGCGCGTCATGGTGCCGCCGCACATCACGGCCGGCACGCGCATCGTTGTGGACGTGTATGCGCAAGAATATGTGAAGCGCGCCGACTAAGGCCTTTGCGGGCAGGCGGTGCCTGCCTTGCGCGATTATGTTGTTTCCACCCCCATCCCCTGTCCTGATTGGCAGGGGGGAGATTTGATATGCCAGCCCATTCCGGTATCTTCACCGTCATCGAACGCGCCGCGCGCAAGGCGGGCGCAAAGCTGCGCCGCGACTTTAACGAGGTTCAGCATCTTCAGGTGAGCCGCAAGGGTCCGGCGGATTTCGTCTCCAAGGCCGACCTTGCCGCCGAGCGCACGATTTACGAAGAACTGTCCAAGGCACGGCCGGATTGGGGTTTCCTGTTTGAAGAAGCAGGTGAGATTGAAGGCGCGCCTGAAAAGCCGCGCTTCATCATCGATCCGCTCGATGGCACGTCGAACTTTCTGCACGGTATTCCGCATTTTGCGATCTCGATCGCGGTCGAGGAAATTCTGTCAGGCGGTCGCCGCGAGGTGACGACCGCACTTGTCTATAACCCCATCACCGATGAAAGCTTCTGGGCCGAAAAGGGCAGGGGGGCCTGGTTGCAGGACCAGCGCCTGCGTGTTTCGGCGCGGCGCGATCTGAGTGAGGCGCTTATTGCTACGGGCGCTCCCTTCATGGGTCATGGAGACATGGGGGAATGGGTGCGCATCTTCGGCGCGGTTGCGCCCAATGTCGCGGGTCTCCGTCGTTTTGGCGCGGCCTCGCTTGATCTCGCATGGGTTGCTGCGGGCCGTTATGACGGCTTTTGGGAAAGCAAGCTCCAGCCATGGGACGTGGCTGCGGGGATGCTGCTCGTGCGCGAGGCGGGCGGTTTCGTCACCGATTTCCGGGGTGGCGAGCGCTGTATCGAGCGCAGTGAATTTCTGGCCGCCAACGACGCGCTTCACTCCAAGCTCCACAAGCTGGTGGCGGGCGCGCTGCGCTGACTTGATTCGTATGCATTGCATACGAGGGGCGCTGAATTTTCGGCACGCGCGCCGGGGGAGCGAAAGTTTATCCCCCAAGGGGAGTAAAATGAACCTTCCTGCGCTTGCGATAGGCGTTTTGCTGGCCTAAAGCCCCGGCGATTCCGGTTTCCTGCCGGACCAAGGGAAAAGTCGTTTATGTCTGCGGTTGCTGCCGGATATCTGCCGATTTTGCTGTTCCTGGCGATTGCCATCATCTTGTCGAGTGCGTTCGTCTTTTTGCCGATGCTCGTCTCGCGGTTGACCGGAACGCACAATCCGACGCCTGAAAAGCTCACCGAATATGAATGTGGCTTCCCGGCCTTTGAAGGCAGCCGAGCGCAGTTCGACGTGCGTTTCTACCTCGTAGCGATCCTTTTCATCATCTTCGATCTCGAAGCCGCCTTTCTCTTCCCCTGGGCTGTAAGCCTGGAGTGGACGGGCTGGACCGGCTGGACGGGCATGATGGTGTTTCTGGGCGAACTGGTGCTCGGTCTTGTCTATGCGTGGAAGAAGGGAGCACTTGAATGGGAGTAGATCTGACGGTGGCGCCGCCTCCGGGAACGCTTCCCGATGCGAGCTTCTTTAACGGCCTGAACGATGAGCTCTCGAACAAGGGCTTTCTCGTCGTTTCGGCGGAAGAGTTGTTCCAATGGGCGCGCACCGGCTCGCTCTGGTGGATGACCTTTGGTCTTGCCTGCTGCGCGGTTGAGATGATCCACGTGAATATGCCGCGCTACGATCTTGAACGCTTTGGCGCCGCGCCGCGCGCGTCTCCACGCCAGTCGGACGTGATGATCGTCGCGGGCACACTGTGCAACAAGATGGCCCCGGCGCTGCGTCGCGTTTACGATCAGATGTCGGACCCGAAATATGTGATCTCGATGGGCAGCTGCGCCAATGGCGGTGGCTATTATCACTATAGCTACAGCGTCGT
>CALMVA010000076.1 GCA_937873035.1 uncultured Sphingomonadaceae bacterium
TTTCTTCCGAAACGCCCTTGATGTGCGCGACCGACATGGTGAGGTAGCCCGGCTTTTCCTTGAGGAACGCCTTGAGCGCGCGCTGGAATTCAACTTCTTCCTCATTGCCGGGTTCGCCAAGCGTGTCGCCAGCTTCGATGCGCGCGCCCCACAGCGCGAACATGGTGGCGTCGCCACCATCGTCGAGGATCATGTTGGCGGTCTGGCCATCGCCCCAGTCGAAGATGCGGCCGACATAATCCCAATAATCGGCAAGGCTTTCACCCTTGATGGCGAAAACGGGGATGCCCGCAGCTGCGATGGCGGCGGCCGCGTGATCCTGCGTCGAATAAATGTTGCAGGTTGCCCAGCGCACTTCGGCGCCGAGTTCAACCAGCGTTTCGATGAGAACCGCCGTCTGGATCGTCATGTGCAGCGAGCCCGTGATGCGGGCGCCCTTCAAGGGCTTCGACGTACCATATTCGGCACGAAGGGCCATGAGGCCAGGCATTTCGGTTTCAGCAATTGCGATTTCCTTGCGACCGAAATCGGCAAGGCTCAGATCGGCGACGACATAATCATGGGCCACGGGGGAGTCTCCAGACATAGGATAAGCTGCTGCGCCCCTAGCCGGAGACTCCTCCAAAGGCAATCACAATATAAAGATGTCTTTATATCCTGATCCGCTTAGCGGGCGGCGGCCACGCTGACCGGACAGCGACGGCCCACATCGGGCTGGATCGCGGCGCGAGAGGCAAGGCGCTCCATCTGCTCCATGCTCCCGCTCGCGGAAATCGCAGCCTCGGTGAAGTCTGCAAGATCGCGGCAATCCAAGCCGACCGCACCGCCACCATAGCGATTGGCAAGTTTGGTCACAAAGCCATCATAGGCATTAAGGCCACGCGCCGCGCCATAGTCGGCGGAGAACTGCGCGCGCAGCGTATCATTGGCGCGCGTGAGCACGGGCCGCCCGGCCCGCACAAACTGATTGTAGCGCGCAAGAAAATCCTTGCCCGTGTTGCGGCAGCGCAGGGCAGACACCATCAACATCGTTTCAAACTCGCGCACCTTGGCCGCGGCCACTGCATCGGTGTTCCAGCACGCCGCCTGAGCGGGCGTCGCAACCAGTGCCGCCATGCCTGCAACCAGACCCAAAATTTCTGCTTTCCCCGTCTTCATGTTCCCGTCCCTTAAGTTGAATGACGGGAGGAACGTCCCAGAACCGGGCTGTCAGATTATTACGCGATATGGTTAACGCATCAGCCATGCGACGAGCCGTTTGCCTGTCTCCAAACTGGCACCTGTCGCCCCACCAATCCATCTAAGATATTTGCCAAAAATCTCTAAACAACACATTGTAAAAACGTGATTATTTTAGTTGATGGTGCGCATATAAGATTTGGGAAATCCGCGACATCTCCAGATGGAATACAAAGCGCCCGCGCCTGCCCTGCTCTAAAACCAGCCGCGCTTAACGTTTCAGGCGTGGCCGCTTGCGTTTGACAGAAGCCGGGGATCGATTCCCGACGCCCGGAAGGCGCGCGCCCAGCGCGTGTCAGCCTTGCCGGAATATATGAAACCATCGCCCGCAGGCGCGATGTGCCAACCATGGCGCAGCATTTCTTCATCAAGCTGGCCTTCACCCCAACCCGCATAACCAAGCGCGACAAGCCATTGGGAGGGACCCTGCCCACCCGCAATCGCCTTGAGCACATCCAGCGTGCCCGTGAGCGCCCATTTGTCCGCCGCCTGCGTCGTGCCCTCGCCCGCCCAATCGAGACTATGGAGCACAAAGCCGCGCGATGGCTCGACCGGGCCGCCATAATGCACCGGCACATCAGGTGCGGCACCCGCCTCGATCCCCAGCTGTGCGAGCAGACCGTGCAGACTGACGCCATCAAGCACCGCGCCGATGCCAATGCCCAGCGCACCCTCTTCATCATGCGCGCACATGGCGATCACCGCCTGCTCAAAGCGCGGATCGCCAATACCGGGCATCGCAAGGAGAAGCTGGCCAACAAGGAATCGCGGATCATTCATACATCCTTTTCCTACCCCATTTGCGCAGGGCACGGAAAGCGGCTCTCATGGCGAATTGTTGACGGACCAGCGCATTTGCGGTCTTGTTGGCGCATGACACTTGCCGGCCCGACTTCAAACAGCTTCATCTCGCAACGCCTGAAACTCCATTATGTGGATTGGGGAAACCCTGAGGCGCCGCCCCTGCTGCTGGTGCACGGCGGGCGCGACCATTGCCGAAGTTGGGACTGGGTGGCGGAAGAGTTGCGGCATGACTGGCACGTCATCGCGCCAGACCTGCGCGGCCATGGCGACAGCCAATGGTCCCCCGATGGCAATTATGAGATGTCGTCCTTCGTCTATGATCTGGCACAGCTGATCCACCAGTTGAACCTAGCCCCCGTCACCATCGCGGCGCACTCGCTGGGCGGCAACATCTCGACCCGCTATACCGGGCTGTTTCCTGAAAATGTACGCAAACTCGTCTCCATCGAAGGGCTTGGCCCCTCACCCAAGGTGCAGGCCGAGCGCGATGCCATCAGCATCCAGCAGCGCTTTCGCCAATGGATTGAAGACAAGCGCAGTGCTGCCGGTCGCATCCCCAAACGCTATCCGACGCTGGAAGCGGCGCTAGAGCGGATGAAGGCCGAAAACACCTATCTCACCGACGAACAAGCGCGCCACCTGACCATCCACGGCATCAGCCGCAACGAAGATGGCAGCTGGACCTGGAAGTTTGACAACTATCTCAACATCTGGGCGTCATTCGATATGCCACGCGACGATCTGCTGGCGATCTGGCAGAGCATCACCTGCCCCATTCTGATGCTCTATGGCGCGGACAGCTGGGCCTCCAACCCTGAAAAGGATGGCCGCCTCGCCCATTTCCCGACGGCACGCGTCGTAGAATTCGAAAATGCGGGCCACTGGCTGCATCACGATCAATTTGACCGCTTCCTGCACGAACTGCGTAACTTCCTCTGAACGCCGCATCCTCAAAGAGACAAAAAAAGCCCACCATCCAGACAGGATGGTGGGCTGAATAAGTAAGGCCAGCCGAAACCGGCCCAGTCCACTCCGACACCGGGAAACAGGCACCCGGCGTCTTGTCGATCCGCAAACAACTACCTTGCCACGGGGGGAGGGGAGAGCGGGGTAGTTGACGGACCAACTCCACCAAAACGCACGGCAGCCAGTTTCGTTCCCGCAGCATCCAAAAAAATGTCATGGTGCCGAAAAAGTGGAACGTTTTGCCTGATGGGGCGTTTCCGTGTGAGAACACAAGGAAACACATGGTGCTGCAACACTCTAGGAACCAGCCAGGTCGCTGGGAAACACCTGCCGCGAACAGCGCAACGCCTCACCTCCCCTTCGGCGCAGCGCACAGCTTGAAGCAGCACCAGCATCTGCTCCGCCTGCCCGATCAGGCGAACCACCTTTATCAGATCAAGACGGGCTGGGCCGGACGCTATCGCCTGCTTTCAGATGGCAGGCGGCAGATTACCGCACTCTACCTGCCCGGCGACATTTGCGATGTCAGCTGGCAGGAAACGGGGCACGCCTCGCAATCGGTCGTGGCGCTCACATCGGTTGGCACCATGCGCATTTCGCGCACCGAGCTTGAGGCTCAGCTTCAATGCGATGCCAAAATCGCCTCGTTGCTCTGGCGGCAGTCGGCGAGCGCACACCGAATTCAGGCGGAATGGATTTTCAACCTTGGCCGCAAGAACGCGCTTGAGCGCCTGTCGCACCTTCTGTGTGAGCTTTACAGTCGGCTCGCGCGTGCGGGAGGTGCAGAGGGCGCATCTTGCGAGATGCCGTTGACGCAGCAAGATTTGGCCGACGTGGCGGGGCTGACCCCTGTCCACGTCAATCGCACGCTTCAGGAAATGCGTGCATTGGGGCTTATCGATCTGCAATCCCGCCGCCTTACGATCCATGATCTGCCCGCGCTGCAACGCACCGGCTGGTTTGATCCACACTATCTGGCTGACTAATGGAGCGCACGATCAACCCCACTGACATTCTCGTCGTCGATGATGATCCGCTGCTGCGCCTTGGCATGGTCTGTATGCTGCGAGAATTGGGCTATGCCCCCATATCCGCGCAGGATGGTGCGCGGGCGCTTCCCTTGATTGAAAAGGGCACACCCATCGACCTTTTGATTACCGACTATAATATGCCCGGCATCAACGGCGTTGAACTGGCGCAACTTATGGCGCGCGCGCATCCGGGGCTTCAAGTGCTGATCGTTTCTGGCGAGCGGGATATTGCGGGCCAGCTATCCCCTGGCTGGCGTCAACTCGCCAAGCCCTTCACGACGTGCGATTTACAACAGGCGTTGCTTTCCATCACTTCTGCATAACCGACTAATCTGCCAACGGCGGCTCTCACTTCGTTACATTTGAAGCCTCCGCGGCATCGGGCGGGCCTTCCACCAGCGCCGAGAGGGCCGCGCGTCCCCGCGCCAGGCGGCTTTTGATCGTGCCGATCGCGCGGCCCATGATTTCGGCCGCTTCTTCATAGGACACGCCGTTGGCACCAATCAGCAACAGCACTTCACGCTGTTCAGCGGGAAGTTTGAGCAGGGCGGCCTGCACATCTGCCACGTTCAACCCGTCTTGCTGTGTCGGTCCGGCAACAAGAACGCGCTCGGCCACTTCGGGATCCCAAGAGACGAGCCGCGAATTCTTGCGCAGCGTCGTGTAATAGTGATTCCGCAGGATCATGAATATCCACGCCCGAAAGCGCGTGCCGGGCGTATAGCTCTCACGCGCGGCCCAAGCGCGCATCATCGCATCCTGAACAAGATCGTCCGCCAGATCGCGGTTGCCGCACAGCCCGCGCGCAAAAGCGCGCAGCGCCGGGATAATGTCTATCAATTGCGTCCGAAAACCTGAATCACTTTCTGGCTTCGGCGCGTCGCCCTCGCCGCTCATTCCAGACCCGTTTGCTTTGCAAGCCTCTGTTCGATCTCGTCGAGCAGCTTCAGAAATTCGTCGGGTATCGGCTCTGCAACCACATCGTCGTGCAACCGCCGCAAGGCCGCACCCACCGGATCGGCCGGCAGACCTGTGCGGCCGCCCTTCATCTCGTCACCCTGTTTGGAGCGTTTTGACTTGGGCATTGCGACAGTCTCTCCCGCAGTCACATAAACCGCTTTTGCCACGATGTCTGACTTGTGTAAGATTGTCACCTTGGTCCTGTCCTGTGGTGACGCAACAGCATCCCGCAGCGTCCCGATGGAAACGGGCAAAACTTGCATTTGTTCCGGCACAAGTGGAACATTCACCTGTCGGGGGTTATTTGTGGCTGGAGCGGGAGACAAAATGCCATTCATCAAGTCCGTTGCGGCAGAACTGCCTTATTTGCGTCGTTATGCGCGTGCACTGACTGGCGCGCAAAAACATGGCGATGCCGCCGTGCGCGAGATGCTTGAGGCATTGCGGGAACACCCGAACCAGATTGAGTGTGAGCGGCCCGCACGAATTGAGCTTTTTCGCCTCTTCCACCATTTCTGGCAGCAGCAGGAGCTTCCTGCCCTGTCGGCCGCCAGCCCGCTTTCGCACCTCGTTCCACGCAGCCGTCAGGCGCTGCTGCTGACGGCTGTTGAAGGGTTTTCCGCGCAGCAAGCTGCTGAAATTCTGGACGTGACCGACGAGGAGGTGGCCGCCGATGTGGTCGCCGCGCGCGCGCGCATTGCCCAAGACCTTGCGTCCAATGTGATGATTATCGAGGATGAGACGATTATCGCGTTGCACATCAAATCGATCGTGCATGAAGCGGGCCACCACGTGATGGGCGTGGCGCGGACACACGAAGAGGCTGTCAAACTCGCCCGCCGCACGCCGCCTCAGGCCGTTCTGGCAGATATATCACTGGCCGATGGATCGAGCGGAATCGATGCCGTGCGCGATATTCTGGGCGACATTGATGTGCCCGCCATTTTCGTCACCGCCTTCCCGGAGCGGCTTTTGACCGGCGACCGGCCGGAGCCAACCTATCTCATCACCAAACCCTTCGATGCCGATGTGCTGGCTGCAACGCTGGATCAGGCGCTCCTGTTCCACCGCGAAGGCAGGGCGCTCGGCCTGTCTGCCGCCTGACCTGATCGGCAATGACGAGCGGCCCCGCGCGCGTGGCAAAAGGAAGACGATGTCGTTAGCCATTCGACTTTGCGCTGCGGTGGCCGCCTATCTCGCAATGGGCGCGCTTGCGCTGCAAATGGTCGCCTATCCGCAAGGCATCACCTATTTCTGGCCCGCCGCCGGTGTGGCCACGGGCTTCATAATGAGTGCCCGCCCGCGTGAACGCACCTATTTTGCCGCGGGCATCGGGCTGGCGGTGATCGCCGCCAACATGATGTCGGGCCGTGCGCTTCCGGCAACCCTCATTCTGGCGCTGGCCAATGTGGGAGAGGCTTGGTTCTGCACGCTGCTCTACAACAAATGGACGCACACCCGATCTCACTTTCAAACGCTGCGCGGCGTCAACCTCTTCATTCTGGCCGCAGCCTGCGCCGTTATGGTGTCGGGCCTGTTCGCGGTTCTGGCCCTTCGGCAGATAGACGCGTCGGGCGGCTCGGCATGGCAAGCCTATCGCATCTGGACGATTGCCGACTTTGTCGGGATTCTCGCCATCGCGCCGCTTGTCATGCTGCTCGATGTGAAAATGCCGCCTGTGCGGCCCGCGCGCCTGCTGGAGGGCGTCCTGGCGCTCATCATCATCACGGCGCTTGCCTATCTTGGCTATCACAGCGTGGCGACGGCACCCGGCTGGGCGGGGATGACAGGCTTTGCGCTCACCCTGCCGGTTCTTGTCTGGATCACCGCGCGCGCGCCGATGCACCTTGCAGCGGCCGCCGCCCCCTGTGTCGCGCTGTTTGTTACGTGGCAGGCGGGGACGGGCACGGGCCCTGCCACGTCCCTCCCCTATTCATTCGCCCACCAGATTATCGCATCTCAGATCGACATCGCGATCTTCTCGCTCATGGCGCTGCAACTGATGGCGCTGTTCGCCCAATATCGGCTCGCAATGGCGCAACTCACGCAAGAGCGCACCCAGCTTGAGCGGCAGTTCAACGAGTTTCAGGCGCTTTATGCAGAGGCCCCGCTTGGCCTTGCCATGCTGGATACCGAATTGCGCTTTGTGCGGATAAACGAGGCGCTGGCGGAAATGAACGGCTTTTCAGTCGAGGCGCATATCGGTCGCTCGGTATGGGATCTCGTTCCCGCCCTGCGCGAAGGCGCTGAGGCAACACTGCGAACGGTGCTGGAAACGGGTGAACCGCTGCGCGATGTGGCATTGCACGGCAGCACCCCGGCAAAACCCGGCGTGATCCGCGAATGGTGCGAGCAATTCTACCCGGTGAAGATGAAAGGCATCGTCATCGGCATTGGCATCGTGTGCGAGGAAGTCACCGAAAAACGGCAGGCCATTGACCGTGAGCGGCTTTTGTCGCGCGAAGTGGATCATCGCGCCAAAAATATGCTCGCGGTCGTCAACTCCATTGTCCAATTGACACAATCAAGCGACATTGCCGGTTATCGCACCGCCATTTCCGGCCGCATACAGGCGCTCGCGCGCACGCACAGCCTGCTCGCCGGGTCGCGCTGGGAAGGCTCCGGGCTGTCCCAGATCATCCAGGAAGAACTGGCCCCCTTTGTCCGCGAAGGCCGCGTTGTGGCACAGGGCCCGGATATTCTGCTGTCCCCCCCGGCAACCCAGGACCTTGCGCTCGTCATCCATGAACTGACGACGAACGCTGCCAAATATGGGGCGCTCTCCTCTTCATCAGGAAAACTCGACATCGCTTGGGCCATTGAGGCGACCGATGAAGGCGACATATTGGATATTGGGTGGACCGAAACGAGTGACACCGCCATTCAGCCCCCTGCCCGCCATGGCTTTGGGTCGGCGCTTCTTGAAGCGAGCATTGTCGACCATCTCAAGGGCGCTGTTGAGCAGGACTGGCGGACCACTGGCCTCGCGGTGCACATTCGCTTTCCAGCCGACAACGCCCTTGCCGCACCGCGCCGCGACTCAGGCCCCGCACATCGGGAAAGTTCAGCCGCCGCCCAGCCGGGTGCGGCGCTCAGGGCGCGTGTGCTGCTGGTGGAAGACGAGCCTTTGATCGGCCTGCACGCGCGCGATTGCCTTGAAGCCATGGGCTGTGAAGTCATCGGCCCGATCGCCCGGATGGAACCGGCCGTCGCTGCGGCGCGCGACGTAATGGCGGATATAGCATTGCTCGATCTCAACATCGGTGGGCAACTGACCTATTCGCTTGCCGAGGCGCTTCAGGCGCGCGGCATCCCCTGCATCTTCTGCACCGGCTATAGCGAGCAGACACAATTGCCAGAGGCGCTGTGCGGCCTCACCATCCGCCAAAAACCCTTGAGCCAAGCGACACTCTCCGAAGCGCTGGGACGGCATCTGGCGACGGTCAGGCCGTAATCAGGCGCGCCGCACTACACAGCGGAACCCGATATGGCTGGTTGAGCTGTCAATCATCTCCGGGTGCCGGACCGCCGCCCTGCCCGGCCTGCACTTGCGCCAAGGCGCCCTTCGGCAGGCGTATTGCGCGCCTGCGGCAGCACC
>CALMVA010000077.1 GCA_937873035.1 uncultured Sphingomonadaceae bacterium
CGGTCGCTTCATAGCTGTCGGCGCCGAGCCATTCGCGGAAGCCCTTCAGCTTTTCACCCGTGTAGATGGCAGGCAGCGGGGACGGGATCCAGCCCGATTCAAGTGTGTTCGACGGATATGCGCGGCTGCCGCACGGGATAAGGCCAAATTCCTTGCCTGCTTCAAGAATAGCGGCGCGAATTTCTTCCTGCTCGGCATAAGGGCCCCAGATTTCAAGGCCCGGCGCGCCCGACATACCGTGGCGCAGAGTGCGCACGGTCTTGCCCGCGATGTTCATTGTGCTCATGTTGAAGAACTTGAGCTGTTCGAGCGGACCTCCATGCAGCTTTTCGATCACCGCCCAAGCGTTCGGGCCCTGGATCTGGAAGCGCCATTCCTTGCGGGTAACGGGCTTGCCCATCGGCCGCATCGGGGAACGATCATCAAGTTCGATTTCGCAATCATAGCCGCCGGTCGCAGCGTGGTAGCGCAACCAGTTAGAGGCGGGAGCACGACCGACATAGGTGAACGACTCTTCTTCTTCCCAGAAGATAATGCCGTCGCCGATAACATGGCCATAGGGAGTCGTTGGCACATATTGCTTGGCCTTATTAACCGCCCAGCCCTTCGAGCTGTTAATCATCGTATCGGAGAGCAGTTTGGCCGCATCCTTGCCGCGGATGTAAAGGTTGACCATGTGGTGCGACTGATCGAACAGAACGGCGCTATGCTGCCACGCCCATTGCTCGGACCGCCAGTTGGAAAACTCAGGCGCCACAACCGGGTAGACATAGGCACCAAGCTGCGAGTTACGCAGCATTTCAACCGTGTTTCCGGCAGCCGCCAACACCTGTTCTAAATTCTTTGCGGACATTAATGCCTCTCCCATTGAAAAAACGATAGGCACGGCATAACATTTTTTGTATGCAACACAAACAATAAATTCACGGAGAGCGACGAATGTCTCATCAACGCCAAACACTGACCCTGTCTTGCCCGGATCATCCGGGGCTGGTTGCCGGTGTGGCGAAGCTGCTTGCTGAAAGTGGCGGCAACATCATGGAATCGCAGCAATTCAACGACACGGAGAATGATCGCTTCTTCATGCGCGTCGTTTTCGAAATGGAAGAAGGCAAGCCGGTGGATGCCCTGCGCGCCGCCTTCACACCCTATGCGACCCAGAACAACATGGACTGGAAGCTACGCGGCGAAGGCGAATCTCGCAAGGTAATCCTGATGGTCTCGAAGTTCGACCATTGCCTTGGCGATCTGCTTTACCGCTACCGCATCGGCGAACTGCCGATGGATGTTGTGGGCATCATCTGCAACCATCCGCGCGAGGCGCTCAAGATTTCGCTGATCGACGATATTCCTTTCCATTATCTGCCGATCACCAAGGACACCAAACCTCAGCAGGAAGCGCAAATCAAACAAATCGTGACCGAGTCCGGTGCAGAGCTCGTCGTGCTGGCGCGCTATATGCAGATATTGTCTGATGATCTTGCGAGCTTCCTTTCGGGCCGCTGCATCAACATCCACCACAGCTTCCTGCCTGGTTTCAAGGGAGCCAAACCCTATCATCAGGCCCACGCGCGCGGCGTGAAGATGATTGGTGCAACAGCGCATTATGTGACGGCCGATCTCGATGAAGGCCCCATCATCCATCAGGACGTTGAAGACATCAGCCACGCTGATTCACCTGACGATCTTGTGCGCAAGGGCCGCGATATTGAGCGCCGCGTTCTGGCACAGGCGGTTCACTGGCACTTGCAGGACCGCGTGTTCATGAACGCCAACAAGACTGTCGTCTTCAAGGACTGACAAGCGAGCTTGAACGTAAATGGCCGCCAGCTCATCCGAGCGGCGGCCATTTTTTTTGCTCAGCCCGTCGTTAGCGGACTTCGCCCGACCAAGTCCGCAGGCCCGGTGCCGTGCGATCTTCGCTCTTGAGTGCCGCCGCCACAGCAGGCCGGGCGGTCACACGATCGCGCCACTCAACAAGGCGAGGCGCTCGCTTGGATAGCGCCATCTCCGGGAACATCCGCTCCACCATCATGCCGCAGTGCGAATAGAAGTTGATGTCGGCAAGCGTATAGTCTTGCCCGGCCAGCCACGGGGTTTCCCCCAACTGTTTTTCCACCTTGTCGACGGCATATTCGATCTTGGCGGTCGCATTTGCGAGGTCCGCCTCGCTAAACCCTGATCGTGCGGTCATCCATTTTTTGCGCTGATCGGGAAGCGGGATATTCGCCATAAGCTTCTCGAAATCACCGTTCTCAATGTTCCGGGCGATCACACCAACCAGCCGATGCCAGCCGTGCATCGACACATGGTTCATCACGTGCTCGTCGATAAACTTGTTCCAATAGCGCATCCGCGCCGCGCCAACGGGATCACGCGGGCGCAGCGGCACGTCGGGAAACACATCTTCCAGATATTCATTAATAACGGTCGTGTGCGTGATGATCGTGCCATCATGATCGAGGACGGGAACCTGCCCTTCCGGGTTGATCGCCACGAACCAGGGCTGGTGCTGCTCGAACTTGTGGAGATCAACATAGATGCTCTCATAAGCCAGCCCCTTTTCCTTGAGCGGGATCATCGACTTGAGCGAGTTCGCAAGCGGTTCTGCGTGGTAATATTTCAGGGCCATGCCTAATCTCCCCTGCCCGTGTTCAGCCGAGCGCCAATGTGCCCAAAATGCCGCCATCAACCGCCCAGGCCTGACCCGTGACATGGCCCGATGCATCGGACAGCAGGAAGGCTGCCACCTCAGCGGTTTCATCCGGCGTGCCGACACGTCCCTGCGGCACGCTGCGGCCCATCATCGCCATGGTTCCGGCAATGTCATCGCCCGCGATATTGTGAAGCAGCGGCGTCTCGATCAGCCCCGGCAGGATGCAGTTGACGCGCACATTGTGCGGCGCGACTTCAAGTGCGGCAGCCCGCGCCAGCCCCAGAATGCCGTGTTTGGAAGCGACATAACCCGGATTGTTCGCCATGCCGCGCTCGCTCGCAAGGCTCCCCGTCACCACGATCGAGCCGCGTTTGCGTGCGATCATACCGGGAAGAACGCGCTTCATCGCCCAGAAGGCGCTCGTCAGGTTCGTCCGCAAAACCGCGTCGAACACATCGTCGTCATAGTCCGAAAATGCGGCGAAGCTGCCGCCCGTCCCGGCATTGGCAAACAGGCCTTCAACGGGGCCGAACGCACCTTCGGCCTCATCAAAAACGCGCATCAGTGCGGCTTTGTCTCCCACATCCGCAACGCCGTAAGCCGCACTTCCGCCCTCGCCCATGATTTCAGCGACGGCTTCGGACAAGGTCGCTTCACTGCGCGCGACGAGCGAGACGCGCGCACCGCGCCGTGCCAGCATCCGCGCCGTCGCCCGACCGATGCCCGTCGATGCGCCCGTGACGAGGATGTGGCGCCCCCTGAATTCGGTCATGCCCGGACCTCGCTTATGCCAAGCCAAGGAGCTTGACGGCATTGTCCTTCATGATACCCGGCAGCACGTCTTCCTTGAAGCCGACCTGAAGCGCCGCCTCGATCCATTTTTGGGGGTGGATGAGCGGGAAGTCTGACCCGAACAGCATCTTCTTGCGCAACTGGGTGTTGGCATATTGAATGATCTGCGGCTGGAAATATTTGGGGCTCCAGCCCGACAGGTCGATAAAAACATTATCCTTGTGCAGCGCCATCGACAGGCTTTCGTCCACCCAAGGCCAGCTTGGGTGAGCAAGAATGATCTTCATATCGGGGAAGTCGACGGCGACATCATCCACCAGCATTGGCTGACCATATTTCAGCTTCACCCCGCCGCCGCCGCGCATCCCGGTGCCCATACCTGAATGGCCGGTATGGAAGATCGCGGGCAGCTTATATTCGTTGATGACTTCGTAGATCGGGTAGCCAACCTGCGCCGCCGGATCGAGATTCTGCATGATGTGGTGGAACTTGAAGCCCCTCACGCCATGGTTCTCAACCAGATCGCGCGCCTCGCGCGCGCCCAGCTTGCCCTTGTGCGGATCGATCGAGGCAAAGGGAATGCAGATATCATCATGCTTCGCTGCAAATTCGGCAATCTCGTAATTGCTGATCCGCTTGGCACCGATGCCGCTTTCGCAGTCCACCGTGAAGAGGCAGAAGGCAATCTGCTGCTCGCGGTAAATTTCTGCGATCTCCGGCATTTTGGGGCGCTCACGCGGTGCCTTGAAATAGGCGGACGCCGCATCAAAGAATTTGCCCATCACAGGGTCTTCAGGGTCGTGACACGACACTTCCGCGTGCACGTGAACGTCGATGGCTTTGATCTTGGATATGTCGATGGGCATAAGCGAAGTCCTGAAATAGGGTGGGCCGATTAGAGCTGAATGATGACGGTCTTGGTTTCAAGATAGGCGTCAACGCCCTGCTTGCCCTGTTCGCGGCCAAGGCCTGATTCCTTATAGCCGCCAAAGGGCAGCGCGGTATCAATCATCGCGTGGCAATTGCCCCAGACCGTGCCCGACTTGATGCGCGCGGCCAGCTTGTGCATCGTGGCCACGTCCTTGGTCCAGATGCCCGCACCAAGGCCAAAGCAGGTGTCGTTCGCCGCCTTGGCGACTTCATCAAGATCGTCAAAGCGTTGGGCTACGACAACCGGGCCGAAGATTTCCTCGCGCACGACGCTCATCTGCGGGTTCACATCGACAAGAATGGTCGGGTTGACGAAATAACCATTGCCGGACGGTGCATCGCCCCCCATCGCAACCGACGCGCCATCGCGCTTGCCAGCTTCGATATAGCCCATGACCTTGTCGTGCTGCTCCTTGCTGATGATCGCCCCCATGTGCGCTTCAGGATCAAGCGAGGCGCGCGGAGCCCAGAAGGAAGCCGTTTCCGCCATGCCTTCGACAACCCGATCAAAGACGGAGCGGTGCGCATAGAGGCGTGACCCGGCAACGCAGACCTGACCTGCATTGAAGAAGATGGCGCCAGCAACACCCGGTGCTGTCGATGCGACATCGACATCGGGCATGACGACCA
>CALMVA010000078.1 GCA_937873035.1 uncultured Sphingomonadaceae bacterium
GCATTCGCGGCGGCAAGGACAACCTGCTGGCCGTGATCCCCGGCGGCTCCTCGGTGCCGTTGGTGCCGGGCGAGCAGATCCGCCATGCCGTGATGGACTTCGACGGCCTGCGCGCGCTGGGCTCGGGCCTCGGCACCGCGGCGGTCATCGTCATGGACAAGTCGACCGACATCGTCCGCGCGATTTCGCGCCTGAGCTACTTCTACAAGCATGAGAGCTGCGGCCAGTGCACGCCGTGCCGCGAAGGCACCGGCTGGATGTGGCGCGTGATGGAACGGCTGCGCGAAGGCAAGGCCGATGTGTCTGAAATCGACACGCTGTTTGAAGTCACCAAGCAAGTCGAAGGCCACACCATCTGTGCGCTGGGCGACGCCGCCGCATGGCCGATCCAGGGCCTGATCCGTCATTTCCGCCCCGAAATCGAACGCCGCATTGCTGATGCAAATGGCGGCCAGATGCTGGAGGCTGCGGAGTAACTTATGCCTAAAGTCACCGTAGACGGCACCGAAATCGAAGTCCCGGCGGGCGCCACTGTTTTGCAGGCGTGCGAGCTGGCGGGGAAGGAAATTCCGCGCTTCTGCTATCATGAGCGCCTGTCCATCGCGGGCAACTGCCGTATGTGTCTGGTTGAAGTCTCGCCCGGACCGCCCAAGCCGCAGGCGTCGTGCGCGCTGCCCGCATCGGAAGGTCAGGTCATCAAGACCGACAGCCCGATGGTCAAGAAGGCGCGCGAAGGGGTGATGGAGTTTCTCCTCATCAACCACCCGCTTGATTGCCCGATCTGCGATCAGGGCGGCGAATGTGATCTTCAGGACCAGTCGGTGGCCTATGGCCGTGGCGGCTCGCGCTATGACGAGAACAAGCGCGCCGTGACCGAGAAATATATGGGCCCGATCGTCAAGACGACGATGACGCGCTGCATCCAGTGCACGCGCTGCGTGCGCTTTGCCGAGGAAGTGGCGGGCATTGAGGAAATCGGCGCGATCTATCGCGGCGAGAATATGCAGATCACCAGCTATCTCGAACGCGCGGTGACGAGCGAACTTTCGGGCAATGTCGTTGATCTCTGCCCGGTCGGTGCGTTGACCTCGAAGCCTTATGCTTTTGTCGCGCGTCCGTGGGAGCTGAAGAAGACGCCGTCGATTGACGTGATGGATGCCGTAGGCACCAACATCCGCCTCGACAGCCGTGGCCGCCAGGTGCTGCGCGCGCTGCCACGCATCAATGAAGACGTGAACGAGGAATGGGCAAGCGACAAGACGCGCCACGCCGTTGACGGCCTGATGCATCGCCGCCTTGACCGGCCTTATGTCCGCAAGAACGGCAAGCTCGTCGCGGTCGATTGGGCCGAGGCACTGAAGGCCGTGGCTGCTGCTGCCGAAAAGGCAGGCAAGTCGGTGGCCGCCATCGCTGGCGATCAGGTCGACTGCGAAACGATGTTTGCCGCGCGCCAGTTGGTGAAGTCGCTCGGCGGTTCGATGCTCGAAGGCCGCCAGACCGGCCTTGCCTATGACACGTCGAGCCTGTCTGCGGTCAATTTCAACACCGGCATCGCCAATGTTGAAAATGCCGATGTCATCCTGCTTGTCGGCTCTGATCTTCGCCGGGAAGCGCCGCTCGTCAACACGCGCGTCCAAAAGGCCGTGCGCAAGAAGGGCGCCAAGGTGTTCGCCATCGGGCCGGACACTGATCTCACCTACAGGTGTGAGTTCCTTGGCAGCAATCTTGGCCTTCTCGCCAAGCTGCCGAAGCACGTTGCCGATGCCTTCAAGGCTGCCGAGCGTCCCGTGCTGATTATGGGCGGCGGTGCGCTGCGTTACGAAGGCGCGCACGGGGCGGCGCTGGCGTTCGCCAAAAAGCACAAGCTGGTGCGGGACGGCTGGAACGGCTTCAACGTGCTGCACTTTGCCGCCGCACGCATGGGCGGGCTGATGCTTGGCTATGCGTTTGATGGCGGCATCAAGTCACTTGCCGCGAAGAAGCCCAAGCTCGCCTTCTTCCTGGGGGCGGATGAGGTCGATTATTCGCTCTTTGGTGATAGCTTCAAGGTCTATGTCGGCCATCATGGCGACGCCGGGGCGCACGCGGCGGACGTTATTCTGCCGGGGGCTGCCTATACCGAAAAGTCGGGCACTTATGTGAACCTTGAAGGTCGCGTGCAGCGCGGCGACCGTGCCGTGTTCGCGCCGGGGGATGCCCGTGAGGACTGGTCGATCTTCCGCGCGCTTTCTGAACTGACGGGCAAGGTGCTGCCGTTCGACAGCCTTGATGAACTTCGCGCTGAGATGGCGAAGGCCGTTCCTGCGCTGGGTCGTGAAGGTCTGGCCGATTATGGCTGGGAAGCGCCTGAACTGGCGGACAAGGCAACAGCCGACATCGCCGATTATCCCATCAAGGATTTCTACCTGACCAACGCCATTTGCCGTGCTTCGGAAACGATGCAACGCTGCTCTGGTGAACTGGTGCACGGGCAAGATTATGCGGAGGCGGCGGAATGAGGCAGAAAACTCCGTTCGTCCTGAGCTTGTCGAAGGACCGTTCTTCTTCTTTGCATTTGAGCGCCAAGCAAGGGCAGGGCTTCGACAAGCTCAGCCCGAACGGTGTGTTGGAACAGTCGGGAGGGGTTAAATGACCGAGTGGTTCCAATCGACGTGGATGGGGCCGGCACTCGGCTGGTTCGTCTCCACGACTATCCTCATTTTGATGATCGCGCTGCCGCTGATGCTGGCCGTTGCCATGATTATCTATGCCGACCGCAAGATATGGGCTGCCATGGCGCTGCGTCGCGGCCCCAACGTGGTGGGGCCGCTTGGCCTGCTCCAGTCCTTTGCGGACGGCCTCAAGGTCATGTTGCAGGAAACGATTATCCCGTCTGCGGCCAATCGCGGCCTGTTCCTGCTCGCGCCGATCATCACCTTCACGGTCGCGCTCATCGTCTGGGCGGTCATTCCATTCGGCGAAGGCATGGTGCTGGCCGACATCAATGTCGGCCTGCTCTATCTGCTCGCAGCCTCGTCGCTTGGCGTTTACGGGGTGATTATTTCGGGCTGGGCCTCCAACTCGAAATATCCTTTCTATTCGGCGCTTCGTGCCGCCGCGCAGATGGTGTCTTACGAAGTCTCGATCGGTTTCGTGCTGATTTCGGTCGTGCTCTGGGCGGACTCGTTCAATCTCTCAAAGATCGTGCTGGCGCAGCAGGCGCACGTTTTCGGCTTCCTGAACGGCTTTGGCTTCAACCCGCTGCTCTTCCCGATGGCGGTCGTCTTCCTCATTTCGGCTTTGGCTGAAACGGCGCGCGCGCCTTTCGACCTGACCGAAGCGGAAAGCGAACTCGTCGCGGGCTACCAGACCGAATATTCGTCGATGAGCTTCGCGCTCTTCTGGCTCGGTGAATATGCCAATGTCATCCTGATGTGCGGCCTCAACGCCATTCTCTTCTGGGGCGGCTGGCTGCCTCCGGTTGATTGGGCACCGCTCTACATCGTTCCGGGGATCATCTGGTTCTTCGCGAAGATCCTCATCTTCTTCTTCATCTTCTCCTGGATCAAGGCCACGGTGCCGCGCTTCCGCTATGACCAGCTGATGCGTCTTGGCTGGAAGATCTTCCTGCCGCTGTCGCTGATCTGGGTGTTTATCGTTTCGGGCTATCTGATGCTGACAAGGTATGGCGCATGAGTGCGATCACTCACTTCATCAAGACGTTCACGCTCTGGGAATTCGTGAAGGCGCACTGGCTGACCTTGAAGTATTTCTTCAAGCCCAAGGCGACGATCAACTATCCTTATGAACGCAACCCGCTTTCCCCGCGCTTCCGTGGGGAGCACGCGCTGCGCCGCTATCCCAATGGCGAAGAGCGCTGCATCGCGTGCAAGCTGTGCGAAGCGGTGTGCCCGGCACAGGCGATCACCATCGAGGCCGAACCACGTGACGACGGCAGCAGGCGGACGACGCGCTACGACATCGACATGACGAAGTGCATCTATTGCGGCTTTTGTCAGGAAGCCTGCCCGGTGGACGCCATCGTGGAAGGGTCGAACCTCGAATTTTCGACCGAAACCCGTGAAGAGTTGCTGTATGACAAGGACAAGCTCCTTGCGAACGGCGACCGTTGGGAACGCGCCATCGCAGCGAACATCGCTGCTGACGCGCCCTATCGGTAAGGCGGGAGGGAACGACCATGATCCAGGCTTTCGCCTTTTACCTGTTCGCCGCCATCGTCATCCTGTCGGGCGCGCTGACCATCCTGTCGCGCAACCCGGTGCACAGTGTGCTGTGGCTGATCCTCGCCTTCTTCAACGCCGCCGGGCTGATGGTGCTTGTGGGTGCCGAGTTCGTCGCGATGCTGCTCGTCATTGTCTATGTCGGCGCGGTCGCGGTGCTCTTCCTGTTCGTCGTGATGATGCTCGACATCGACTTTGCCGAACTGCGCAGCGGTTTCGTCCGCTATGGGTTGTTCGGCCTGCTGATCGCGCTGGTGCTGGTGGGCGAGATGATCGTCGCTGGCGGCGCGTGGAGCGCTGGCAGCATCGAGCTGGCCAACCGCGCGGCGCCGGTTTCGGCGGACCTCAGCAACATCGAGGCGATGGGCGCGCTCATCTACACCAAATATCTCTATATTTTTGAAGCCGCCGGTCTGGTGCTTCTCGTTGCGATGATCGGCGCCATCGTGCTGACCCATCGTGAACGCAAGGACACGCGCCCGCAGAATATTTCGGAACAGGTCAAGCGCCGTCCCGAAGACGCGGTCCGCAATGTCAACCAGCCAGTGGGGCAGGGGGTGGAGCTGTGAGGCATCAAACCGTCATGCCAGCGCAGGCTGGCATCTTTTCGGCATGGGAGACTCCAGCCTTCGCTGGGGTGACGATCCATTTCATGGGGGACAGGCTGTGATCGGGCTCCAGCATTATCTGGTCGTCTCGGCGATCCTTTTCGTGATGGGGGTGCTGGGTATCTTCATCAACCGGAAGAACATCATCATCATCCTGATGGCGGTCGAGCTGATCCTGCTCGCGGTCAACATCAACCTTGTCGCGTTCAGCGCCTATCTGGGCGATCTGGTGGGGCAGGTCTTCGCGATGTTCGTGCTGACGGTCGCTGCCGGTGAAGCCGCTATCGGCCTTGCCATTCTCGTCATCTACTTCCGTGGCCGCGGCACGATCGCGGTTGACGATGTCAACCGGATGAAGGGCTAACGACGTGATCAATACACTTCCGTTTGTCCTGAGCCTGTCGAAGGACCGTATTTTTCTGGACACCATGCCGCAAAAGAAGGGCAGGGCTTCGACAAGCTCAGCTCAAACGGCGTGGGGTGAAGTGAAGGTGAGCGCATAATGGAAACCATCAAGCTCATCGTATTTCTGCCGCTTCTGGCCTCGCTTGTTGCGGGCCTTGGCAACCGCATGATCGGCAATGTCGCGGCGAAGGCCGTGACGACTGCCGCGCTGTTCATCTCATGCGCGCTTAGCTGGCCGATCTTCCTCGCGTTCCTCGGCGGCCATGCCGAAGCGCAGGTTGTGCCGGTGCTCGATTTCATCCGTTCGGGCAATCTCGACGTTCAATGGTCGCTGCGCGTTGATACGCTGACGGCGGTCATGCTCGTCGTGGTGACGAGCGTGTCGAGCCTCGTGCATCTCTACAGCTGGGGCTATATGTCGGAAGACCCCAGCCAGCCGCGCTTCTTCGCCTATCTCTCGCTCTTCACCTTCGCGATGCTCATGCTCGTGACGGCGGATAGCCTGGTGCAGATGTTCTTCGGTTGGGAAGGTGTGGGCCTTGCCTCATACCTGCTGATTGGTTTCTGGTATCACAAGCCCAGCGCCAACGCGGCGGCCATCAAGGCCTTTGTTGTCAACCGCGTGGGGGATTTTGGCTTCTCGCTTGGTATCTTCGGCGTGTTTCTGGTGTTCGGCACGGTGTCGATCCCCGAAATTCTGCACGCCGCCCCCGGCTATGCCGGATCGACGATCGGCTTCCTTGGTTATCGCATTGATACGATCACGCTGCTCTGCATCCTCCTGTTCATCGGCGCGATGGGCAAGTCGGCACAGCTCGGCCTGCACACCTGGCTGCCGGACGCGATGGAAGGCCCGACACCGGTGTCGGCGCTCATCCACGCGGCGACGATGGTTACGGCAGGCGTGTTCATGGTCTGCCGCCTCTCGCCGCTGTTCGAGCTTTCGGAAACGGCGACGCACCTCGTGACCTATGTCGGCGCGGCGACTGCGTTGTTCGCCGCGACCGTGGGCACCACGCAGACAGACATCAAGCGCGTCATCGCCTATTCGACCTGTTCGCAGCTTGGCTATATGTTCTTTGCAGCGGGCGTCGGCGCTTATGGCGCGGCGATGTTCCACCTGTTCACGCACGCCTTCTTCAAGGCGCTGCTGTTCCTGGGTGCCGGTTCGGTGATCCATGCGATGCACCATGAGCAGGATATGCGTTACTATGGCGGCCTCAGGAAACATATTCCGCTCACCTATTGGGCGATGATGGCGGGCACGCTTGCCATCACCGGCGTTGGCGTTGCGGGCGTGTTCGGCTTTGCGGGCTTCTATTCAAAGGATGCGATCATCGAAGCGGCCTATGCCAGCGGAACGCAGGCAGGCGGCGTTGCCTTTGCGGTTGCTGTCTTTGCAGCCCTTTTGACGAGCTTCTACTCGTGGCGTCTCGTTTTCCTGACCTTCTTCGGCAAGCCGCGCTGGTCGGGCAGCGAGCATATCCAGCACGCAGCGCACGGCCATGGCGGTCATGGGCATGACCATGCGCACGGCCATGACGATCATCACCACAGCCATGGTCATGATGATGGCACGCTGGGCTATCACCCGCATGAAAGCCCGGCGCCGATGCTGGTGCCGCTCATCGTGCTCACAATTGGTGCCGTGTTTGCGGGCTTCATCTTCCACGATGCGTTCATCGGCGCGGAAACCGGCGGAGAATTCTGGAAGGGCAGCCTCGCCTTCAACGAACATCTGATGCACGCAATGCATGGCGTTCCTGAGCTCGTGAAGCTCTCGGCAACCATCGTGATGCTGCTCGGCCTTGCCATTGCGTGGTGGGCTTATATCAAGGACACGACGGTGCCTGCGCGCTTCGTCGCGAACTTTGGCGGTCTCTACCAGTTCCTGCTCAACAAATGGTATTGGGATGAGCTTTACGACTTCCTGTTCGTGAAGCCTGCCTTCTGGCTTGGCCGTCTCTTCTGGAAGAAGGGCGATGAAGGAACCATCGATCGCTTCGGCCCGCATGGTGCCGCCGCCCTTGTCCAGCAGGGCAGCCGCCTCGCGGTCCGCTTCCAGACGGGCTATCTCTACTCCTACGCCTTCGTGATGCTCCTTGGGCTCGTTGGCCTTGCAACCTGGGCGATGACGCGATGAGCTTCCCCATTCTCTCGACCATGATCCTGCTGCCCATCGCGGCGGCTTTCCTGACGATCTTCCTGAGCGCCAGCGCGGCGCGCTGGACGGCGCTTGGCACTACGCTGGCGCTGTTCGTGATGGGGATTGCACTGTGGCACGGCTTTGATGTCGGCGGCCCGCAGTGGCAGTTCGTTGAGACTGCGCCGATTTTCGGTCGCTTCTCATGGGCTTTGGGCATTGATGGCATCGCGCTGATGCTCATCGTGCTCTCGGTCTTCCTCATGCCGATCTGCATTCTGGCAAGCTGGGAAGCCATCGAGAAGCGCGTGCCGGAATATATGGCGGCCTTCCTCCTCATGGAAGCGCTGATGATCGGCGTGTTTGCAGCACAGGATATGTTCCTGTTCTACATCTTCTTCGAGGCGGGCCTTATCCCGATGTATCTCATCATCGGCATCTGGGGCGGGGCGGATCGCATCAAGGCCAGCTACAAGTTCTTCCTCTACACGCTGCTCGGCTCGCTCCTGATGCTGGTGGCGATGCTGTGGATGGCGCAGGAAGCCGGCACGACCGACATTCCGACTCTGATGCAGTATAACTTCCCGGTCGCAGCGCAGACATGGCTGTTCCTTGCCTTCTTTGCCTCGTTCGCGGTCAAGATGCCGATGTGGCCGGTCCATACCTGGCTGCCCGACGCGCACGTTCAGGCGCCGACGGCAGGCTCGGTCATTCTGGCGGGCGTTCTCCTGAAGATGGGGGGCTATGGTTTCATCCGCTTCTCGCTGCCGATGTTCCCTGAAGCCTCGGCCCAGCTTGTCTGGCTTGTCTTTGGAATGTCGATGGTCGCTGTGGTCTACACCTCGCTCGTCGCGCTTGTTCAGTCAGACATGAAGAAGCTCATCGCCTATTCGTCGGTCGCGCACATGGCGTTCGTGACGATTGGCCTGTTTGCCTTCAACCGTCAGGGCATTGAAGGCGCACTTGTCGTCATGCTCGCGCACGGCCTTGTTTCGGGCGCGCTCTTCCTGTGCGTTGGCGTCATCTATGATCGCCTGCACACGCGTGAAATCGCGCGTTATGGCGGACTTGCGAACAATATGCCCTATTATGCGCTGTTCTTCCTGTTCTTCACCATGGCAAGCGTCGGCCTGCCGGGCCTTGCCAACTTCGTCGGTGAGTTTCTGGCGCTGGTCGGGGCCTATGAGGCGAACAGCTGGGTGGCAGCGGTCGCAACGACCGGCATCATCCTTGGGGCGGCCTATATGCTTTATCTCTACCGCCGCGTGGCCTTTGGCACGGCGGCAGGTGAAGATACGGCGAGCATGGCCGATCTCACGGCCCGCGAATGGCTGGCGCTTGCGCCGATTGCCGCTGCGACTTTGTGGATGGGCGTCTATCCCGAAAGATTCATCGCGCCGATGCGCAATGACGTGACGGCTATACTCGCACGGATCGAACCGGCAGCGCCCAAGGGTGATGCTCAACTGAAAATGGGCGCGCCGAAAAAGGCGGTCGCACATGAAGCCGCGCACGGGGAGGCGCACTGATGTCGATTGCATCCTCTATCGCGCTGACGCTGCCGGAAGTCATTCTTTCGGCAACCGCCATCGTCCTCATGCTTGTTGCCGCCTATGCCGGAGACAAGGCGACGCGCTTTGTGAACGGGGCGGCGGTTGTGGCGCTCATCGCGGCCTTCCTGTCGCTCGGTCACCAGGGTTCAGCCTTTGACGGCCTCTACAGCGCCGACGCTTTTTCAGACTTCACCAAGCCGCTGATCTATCTGGCGGCGGGCGTCTCCATCCTTCTCTCCACCCGCTTCTTTGCGGCGGAAGGCAAGCTGCGCGCGGAATATTCGGTGCTCATCCTGCTGGCGACCGTCGGCATGGGCATGATGGTTTCGGCCACCAACCTGCTGACGCTCTATGTCGGCCTCGAAATGCAGAGCCTTGCGGCCTATGTGCTCGCAAGCTTCATGCGCAAGGACCAGCGTTCGGCCGAAGCGGGCCTCAAATATTTTGTCCTTGGCGCGCTTGCCTCTGGCATCCTGCTCTATGGCATTTCGCTGCTTTACGGCTTTTCGGGCACGACCGACTATCACGGCGTTGCCCGTGCGCTGGCTGATGGCGTGAACCCCGGCGAACTGTTTGGCATCGTGTTCGTGATGGCGGGGCTTTCCTTCAAGATTGCGGCGGTGCCGTTCCATATGTGGACGCCCGACGTGTATGAAGGCGCGCCGACGCCGGTTACGGCTTATTTCGGCAGCGCCCCCAAGGTTGCCGCAGTTGCCCTTCTGGTGCGTGTCAGCATCGAGG
Organism: uncultured Sphingomonadaceae bacterium; assembly: GCA_937873035.1. GTDB lineage: Bacteria > Pseudomonadota > Alphaproteobacteria > Sphingomonadales > Sphingomonadaceae > Aquisediminimonas. Next base: position 9,671 of record CALMVA010000078.1, read on the forward strand.
CAATGGGTAGTGCTGTTGCAAGCTGGCAGCAGATTTTGATCTTCACCTCGCTTGCCTCGATCATCCTCGGTGCGGTTGGCGCCATCGGCCAGACCAACATCAAGCGGCTGCTCGCTTATTCGTCGATCAACAATGTCGGCTTCGTGCTTGTCGGCCTTGCGGCAGGCACGGCGGAAGGCGTTGCCGCGACGATGACCTATATGGTCGTCTATGTGCTGATGACGCTCGGCAGCTTTGCCTGCGTTCTCCAGATGCGCGGTGAAGATGGCCGCCACGTGGAAGACATTGCGAGCCTTGCAGGCCTTTCGCGCCGCCAGCCAGCCCTTGCCGCGGCGATTGCGATCTTCATGTTCTCGCTCGCAGGTATTCCGCCGCTACTCGGCTTCTGGGCCAAGTTCCTCGTGTTCGATGCGGCTGTTGCTGCCGGGCTGATGCCGCTTGCGGCTATCGGTATCGCGGCCTCGACCATCGGCGCGTTCTACTATCTCAAGATCGTCAAGATCATGTATTTTGATGAGCCTGCCGCCGCCTATCATCCGGTTGGCAGCTATGTTGAAAGCGGCGTGATCGCGCTGACGGCGCTTGCCGTCTCGCCGATCGGTTATCTGGCGATCCCGATGCTCGGCACCGCCTCTGCCATTGCTGCAAAGGCGCTGTTCTGAGCGGATTGCTCCGCGCGGTCGACGAGACCGGATCGACCAACGCCGATATGCTTGCGCTCGCCGCAGCCGGAGAGCCTGAAGGCCTCTGGCTGCGCGCAGACCGCCAATCGGCGGGCAGGGGCCGCATGGGGCGCGACTGGCAATCCCCCACCGGCAATTTCTACGGCAGCACGCTCGTCCGGCTGATGCCCGGCGATCCTGAAGCGGCAACGCTGGCGCTGGTTGCCGCCGTTGCCGTTCATGAAGTCCTTTCGGCCTTCGCGCCGCAGGTGCCTTTCCGCATCAAATGGCCCAATGACGTGATGGTGGAGGGCGCCAAGATCAGCGGCATCCTGCTGGAGCGAACGGGCGACAGCGTGGTTGTTGGCATGGGTGTCAACCTTGCCTTCCACCCTGAAGGTCTGCCGCGCGCCGTCACGAGCCTTGCGGGGCTTGAGGCTCCGGTGCCGTCTCCCGATGTATTTCAGGTGGAACTGGCCGATGCCTTTGCCCGCTGGCTCCGGCGCTGGCGCTCCGAGGGGCTGGCTGTGCTGCGCGCGGCCTGGGTAGAGCGCGCGCACCCAGTGGGCACCGCCTTGTCGGTCAACGCGCCCGATGGCAGCATAACCGAAGGTCTGTTTGACGGGCTGGGGAGCGATGGCGCACTTCGACTGCGCTTGGCGGATGGCAGCGTCCGTGCCATTCACGCGGGCGACATATTCCTGATCTGACCACGGAGAGGCCCATGCTGCTTGCGATCGACGCTGGCAACACCAACATCAAGTTCGCGCTGTTCGATGGCCTCGATGTGCGCGCACATTGGCGAATTTCCACCAATGCCAGCCGCACTGGTGACGAATATGGCGCGTGGCTGCTGCCGCTGCTCGGCATAGAGGAGATTGCGCAGGACGCGGTGAGCGATGTCATCATTTCCAGCGTCGTGCCGCGGGCGCTGCCGCACCTCCAGCGGATGTCGCGCCGCTTTTTCGGGCATGAGGCACTTGTCGCGGGCCATGCGCCGGTGGCGTGGGGCATGGAACTGGCGGTGGATGAGCCGCATCGTGTGGGGGCAGACCGGGGCTGCAACGCCACCGCCGCCCATGCCGCGCATGACGGTGATCTCATCGTCATCAGCTTCGGCACGGCGACCACCATCGACCATATCGACGCCGGTGGTGCCTATTGCGGCGGCATCATCGCGCCGGGCATCAACCTTTCGCTCGATGCACTGGCAGCCGCTGCCGCCAAGCTGCCGCGCATCGACGTGCGCGTGCCGGAAACGCAAAATGTGATTGGCCGCAACACCGAAGACCAGATGCTCATCGGCATCTATTGGGGCTATGTCGCGATGATCGAGGGGCTGGTCGCGCGGATGAAGGCGCAGATCGGCAAGCCGGTGAAGGTGATCGCAACCGGCGGGCTTTCCGCGCTATTTCGCGAACATAATGATGTATTTGATGCGGTAGATGCCGATCTGACGTTGAGAGGACTTGCCATTCTCTACGCGCGCCGCGAAGGCAGGGTATGACACACCCACAAGATGAACTTCTTTTCCTCGCCCTAGGCGGGTCGGACGAGATTGGCATGAACGTCAATCTCTATGGCTGCAAAGGCAAATGGCTGATGGTCGATCTCGGCATCACCTTTGGCGGCACAGAATATCCGGGCGTGGAAATCATCCTGCCGGATCTGGAGTTCATTGAAGAGCGCAAGAAGGATCTGCTCGGCATCGTGCTCACGCATGGGCATGAAGACCATATCGGTGCCGTGCCCTATCTCGCCGCAGACCTTGGCGTGCCGCTTTACGCAACGCCCTTCACCGCCGGGCTTGTCAAGGGCAAGCTTGAGGAAGAGGGGCTGGCCGAAGAGGTTGAGCTGCGCATCCTGCCCATGGAAGGCCACCAGAATATCGGCCCCTTCAAGTGCAGCCTGATGCCGCTGGCGCACTCAATTCCTGAAATGAGCGCGGTCGTTATCGACACGCCTTATGGCCGCATTTTCCATACCGGGGACTGGAAGCTGGATGACAGCCCGGTTATCGGCACGCCCTCCACGCCGGAGCAATTGACGGCGCTGGGTGATGAAGGTGTGCTGGCGGTCGTCTGCGATTCCACCAATGTGTTCAACACCAAGGAAAGCGGTAGCGAAGGCAGCGTTTATCCAGATTTGTTGCGCCATGTGCGCGAAGCCAAGGGCCGCGTTGTCGTCACGAGCTTTGCGTCCAATGCCGCGCGCCTCCAGACGCTGGCCAATGTTGCGCGCGAAACCGGGCGCAAGCTGTGCGTTGCCGGGCGCTCGCTCAACCGCATCCTCACGGTCGCGCAGGCGACGGGCTATCTCAAGAACCTGCCGGAAATGGTTGAGATGGACGCCATCGACAATCATCCCCGCAACCAGGTGCTGGTGATCGCCACGGGCGGGCAGGGGGAAGCGCGCGCGGCACTCGCCCGCATTGCGGACAACTCCCACCCGATCAAGGTCGATGAGAATGATACCATCATCTTCTCGTCCAAGCAGATTCCCGGCAACGAGATTGCGATTGGCAAGGTGATGAACCAGCTTGCTCGCCGTAATGTGAAGATGATTACCGAAAAACAGGGCCATGTGCACGTGTCAGGCCATCCGGGGCAGCCTGAGCTGGCCAAGCTTTATGGCTGGCTGCGGCCACAGATGCTCATCCCCGTGCATGGCGAGCGGCGCCACATGGCAGAGCAGGCGCGCTTCGGGCTGGCTCAAGGAATTCCGCAGGCGCTTGTCCAGTCAAATGGCGATGTCGTGCGGCTTGCGCCCAATGGCCCGGAAATCATTGGCCATGAGCGCACCGGGCGTCTCATCCTCGATGGCGACGTTATTCTGCCCGCAGACGGCACGACGATGAACGAGCGGCGCAAGATGGCGCTGCACGGCGTGATGTCGGTCGCGGTCGCGCTTGACCCCGCCGGGCGCTTGTTCGGTGAGCCGTCGATCCGCATATTGGGCGTGCCGGTGGAGGAAGACCGCGAGGAGTTTCTCTCTGATGCCTGCGCTGCTGCCGCCAAGGCCGCGATGTCGAAGGAGCGCGACGAGGCGAAGCTGCGCGAAGCGATCCGCCTCGCCGTGCGCCGTGTGGCGACCGAATGGACGGGCAAGAAGCCGCTGGTTGAAGTTCTGCTGGTCAGGGACAGGTAAGCGCCATGAAATGGACCTCGATTCTCGCCATCTACACGCTGTTCTGGGTGCTGAGTGCCTTTTTTGTGATGCCCTTCCATGTGCGCACGACGCATGAGGTGGGGGGAGAGCTGGTGCCGGGGCAGGCCGAAAGCGCGCCGCATGAGTTCCGTCCGGCGCGCATCGCGCTGTGGACCACGCTCGTCGCCAGCGTGCTGTTCGGCCTTTATTACGGCAACTATGTCTATGCGTGGGTGTCGGTAGAGACCTTCGACCTCACCAACTGGTAATCAGCTCCGCAGGCGTTCAATCGCCTGTGCAAGCGCCACATAGAGCTTGCCCGCATCTGACGAGAGCAACGTCACGCTGAGCGGCGTGCCATCACGCGTGGCGAGCACGTTGCGCAGCATGGCTTCAAAATCGTGGATATAGCGGTTCACGTGTTCGCGGAAATCGCTGTCATTCTCATAGTGACGCAATATTTCGCGCGCCTCGCCCGTATCGAGCAGCCGTACGGCGCGGCGGGTGAACACACCGCGATCCCCGCGCAGATAGGATGCCCAAGCGGTGTCGGTGACGTCGTTCGACAGGATCTTTGCCACGTCGATCGCGGTGGAATTGAGCGATTCGAGGATGAGCGCCATGCGCCGCGCAAATTGCGCGCTATCGCCACGCACAATTTCTTCCTTCGCTTCATCCACGCGTGCTTCAAGCGATGCGCTCGTTTCGGTGATCGTCAGCATCTGGCGCATCAGGCGATCGGTCGCCTTGTGCGCGGCGGCCACGGCTTCTTCCGCTTTGTGCGAAATATCGGCCATCTGCTCTTCAACCTGAGCGGTCAGCGCGGCCATCATCGCAGCGCGCGCTTGCTCGCCAAGCCGGTTTGCGGCATCGGGCACGACGTTGAGCAGCGCGCCGCGCGCATGATCCGCGGCCTGATTGGCCGTGTCCTTGATCCGCAGCAGCGCCTCGATGAGTTGCGGTGCCGTAGCCCCCGTCAGGTCGCGAGCCTGAGTTTCGGCCTTGGTGATTTCAGATGCCAGAGCTTCCGCAGTCAGGCGACTGTCGCTGAGGGCCGCGCCCGCCGATTCGATGAACTCATCCAGTTCAGCGCGCTGTTGCGAGACCAGCGCCTCGGCATCCCGCAGGCGGGCCAGCGCCGATGAGGACGCGGCATCGATCGCTTCGATCTCCGGCAGAACCGCACGGGCAGAGGCAAGGCTCGCTTCGGCGGTTGTGGCCATGCGCTTCTGTGCGGCAGGCAGCGTCTCATCAATTTCGCGCGCGGAAGCATCGAGCGCGGTCAGCAGTGTTTCTGCCTGAACGATCAGATCGCGCGTTGATTTGCCGCTTCTGTCCAGTGTCTGCGTCAATTGGTCGGCATGGTCGCGCAGGCCAAGAATGGCGGCGCTCGCGCGCTCGGCATTGGCGGAGGAATTGTCGGTCAGCCCGTCAAATTTTGCTTCAATGGCCGCGATGTCTGCATTGATGCGGTCGATAAGCGTCTGGCTGGCGGCATCCTGCGCTTCAAACACGCGGGCAACTTCATCCACACGGGCACCGATGGCCTCAACCCGGCGGGCGACGGCGTCGGTTGATTGCTCGCCCGCGGCGGCAATTGCAGCATGGCCTTGTTCGATCACCGCCATCATCGCTTCGCCCTGCGCTTCAAGACGGTTCTGGGCATTGGAAAGGGCTTCGGCGGCGCGTTCCAACGCACCATCAAGCGCAGTCGTCATCGAGGTGGAGGCAGCATCAAGCTTCGAGGCGGCGACTTCGCTCACATCATGGAGATGCGCCACCCGCTCGGCGAGCTTTTGGGCGGCGACGGTTGCAATGTCGTCTGCTTCGCGGCCCCGCGCGGTGAGGAGAACAAGTTGGGCATCGAGCGCGCTCGACTTTTCAAGCGCGGTTTGGCCCGCACTTTCCAATGCCTCGGTCATCCGGCGGGCTTCAACCTGCGCGCGGGGGAGGTCAGACAGGAGAACCGCCATATCCGCGCGCGCACCGGCCGCGCTGGTGCGCAGTGTGGAAGAGTGGCGTGTGATCGTTTCCAGCTCGCCACGCATCGTGGCGGTCGTATCAGAGAGGCGCGCCGCCGTATCGTCGCCCAGGGCGGTCAGCAGCGTGCCCTGTTCGGCCAGCGCGACGCGATTGGCGTCAATCCGGCGCGCCATATCCGCAAGCGTAACGCCCAGCCGTGTTTCTTCGGCACGGAGCTGCTCTACGGTTGCGGCAAAGCGGCTGGCTTCGCTGCGACTGGTGCGCAGCACAAGGAGCCATGCGACGCCAAGCAGCGCGAGCGGTGCACACAGCGCAGCGACAAAATTGGTGATTTGTGACAATGCGGGCAGGTTTCCGCCAAGGGCGTCTGCAAAGCTATAGGCCGCAGCGGCGGTCCAGCCCAAGCCCGCGATGATGATGAGGCACATGAACAGGCGCGGCAGGATGCTGCGCGGAGCAGGGGTGTCATCCTCTTCCGCCTCATAAACAGGCGTATCGAGCGAGGTGATTGTTTCACCGCCGTTTTTCTCGTGCACGTCTGCGTTGTGATGCGGCCTGAAGCCCACGATTTTGGATTCGCCACTCATGTCCGCAACCCCATTTGTTTCGCCGTGGGTTTCCCCCGCACACGAACTTCCACCCATGGCATTGTAAACACACATTTTGTGATTTGGATACAGCCAAGCGCAACACGCTGTTAACCCCATGGGGGTAATTTGGCGATTATGGCGTATGAACCCGGTGCAATCGAAACCGCTTTGGCGGCAGTTGTCGGAAATGATCCCGAACTGGCGGAAGAATTGCGTCGTTCGCTCATCGAAAGCGCCGAGCGTTATGCCGATCTGATGGCGCGCGCCCGGTGCGATGCGAACTGGGAGGCAGCCGCAGTGCGGCTCAAAGGGCTGGCCGCGACCTACGGCGCCACGCAATTGCTCAATCTGGCGGAAGAGGCGCTGGCAGGGGCCCCCGGCGATCCATCCGTGCAGCGCCGAATTTTGCGCGCCATCAGCAGCATGAAGGGCTGAAGCCCGGCGATTTGCAATTCGCTGCAAAAGCCCTATCCGCGAATTTTGGTAAATTCGAGGGAGTAACGGCGTGCCGCTCGCGGCGCTCATTCTTGCACAGTCGGATGGGGATGCGGGAGCGGCGACGCAGCCGTTGCTGCTGACGCTTGGCGGCCAGACGCTGCTTGAGCGCATCGCCTATCAGGCGCGGCGCGCGGGCGCGCAGCATATTGTTATTTGTGCCGGGCCATTGCCCGCCGCGATGGTCGGCGCGATGGACCGGATGAAGGCGCGCGGACTTGATGTAAGCCTTGCCCGCTCCCCGCGTGAAGCGGCAGACCGGCTGCACCCCGATGAGGATGTGCTTGTCTTTTCAACCGCAGTCTTTGTGGAGCAGGCCGAGTTTGAGGAGCTTGCCGGGGGAGAAGGCGCCGTGCTGCTCACCTTGCCCGAAGCCTGGGGGCGTGATCGCTTTGAGCGGATTGACAGCGAGGATAATTGGGCAGGGGTGGCCCGGCTGCCGGCAGGCCTGATCCGTGAAACCGCAGCCATGCTGGGTGATTGGGACTTTGCGCCAACTTTGCTCCGCCGCGCGGTTCAGCATGGCGTGGCGCGCGCACGGTTGCCGCTGCGCGACGAGGCTGAAACCGACGACATCGCGCCGCTTGTGCAGGATGATTTGGCGGGCACCGCACGGGCGATTGCGCGCAATGCCGATGTCGCTGCCGAAGGCGTGGTCGAGCGCTTTGGGCTGATGCCGCCGCTGCGGCACCTTGCTTCATGGATTGCGCTCAAGCCCGTTTCCGCAACGATGACGGCGGCGGCCGCCGTGGCGAGCGGTGCGGGTGCGCTGGCCGCCGCTGCGGCAAACGCGCCGCTCGTCGCCTTCCCGCTGCTGCTGCTCACTGCCGCCATTGCCTTGCTCACCGTGTTGCTGGGGCAGACGGGCGTTCCTGAAATAAAGCGGCTCTCCCGGTTGTTGCGCTGGCGATCGCTGCTGGCACCGCTCGTCATCCTGGCGCTTGCCGCGCACGGCTTTGCGGGATGGCGTGGGGATTGGCCCAAGGCCGTGCTGGCGCTGTGGCTGGGCGTGCAATCGCTATTGCTGCTTCATGGGCAGGCGCGTGGCGCACGCCTGCCTGAAATGCGGCTGGGCGGGGCAGGGGCGGCACTTGTGCTTCTCATCTCTTATGGCGCGGGCTGGTCCGTCGCTGGACTGGCTGTGTGCCTTGCCGAGGCAGTGGCGCTCCAGTTCAGGGCGCAGAACAAAAAACTTCCCGATTAGGCGGGCTTTAACCATGCGCTGCTACCTCTCGGCGCATGATAGTGGACCGTGTCCAGTTTGATCGGCGTGCAAGGGCGCCAACAGCGCAGGGGCAACCCCTATGCTGACGGCGCATGGCCGTGTTGATCCGCAAGGGCATCTCGTGTCCGCAGACCCGGTTCTTGAGCGTTTGCAGCGCGGAGCGGGCGGCGTGCCGGGGGGCAAGATCGCCATTCCGCAAATTGCGACGCTGGCGCGGCTGGCGCGCAACCTGTCTGTGCCCGTCTCGCGGCCCGTGCTGGTGGCCGATGGCCTCAAGACGCTGGAGCTTCATGTTGATGCGCGGCCCGATAATGATGGTGTTGGCCTTGCCATTTCAGGCTGGGACAGCGTAGCTCCTGTTCCTGTGACTGGAACCGCAGCCGACCGCGAACATGATTTCGCTCTTCTGGAGGCCGATGGCGCCTGGGAGACCGATTCCAGCCTGCGCATCACAAGGCTGAGCGAAGCTGTGGATGGTGATCTTGGGATTGGCCCTGCCGCGCGCGGGCAGCCGCTGGCGCGCGTCTTTCGGCTTGTGCCCGATGAAAGCGGCGATCTTCCAATCCTTATCGCGCTGGCCAATCGCATCGCCTTTGTCGGCCAAAATGCGGAATTGTTTGACGAGGCGTCCACCCCGGTCATCCTTTCCGGCGAGCCGGTGTTTGAGGATGGCGGGCGCTTTTCGGGCCTGCGCGGGCGCATCATGCAGCTTGCTTCCACCCGCCAATCGCACGAGCCGGATATTCGCGCCGTCTATCATGCCGATGATGGCTTTGCCCGCCGCCTCGATGCCGCTCTGCGCGGCCCGATTGGGCGGATCATCCACAATGCTGATGCGGCTGCTGCGCAGATCGATGGGCCGGTGCGGCGTGATTATGCGAGTTACGCCAATGATATAGCTTCTGCGGCGCGGCACCTGCTTGGGCTGGTGGATGATCTTTCGAACCTGCAAGCTGTTGAACGTGCGGATTTCCGCATTGATACCGACATTATCGACCTTGCCGACATTGCCCGCCGTGCAGCGGGCCTTCTTTCCGTGCGCGCGGCTGACCGGGAGGTGCGAATCGACAGGCCCGTCGAAGGCGATCAATTGTCTGCCGTGGGTGATTTTGGGCGGGTCTTGCAGATCATGGTCAATCTGGTGGGCAATGCTGTGCGCTATTCGCCCGATGGCAGTGCGGTGTGGATCCGCATCGAAGCTGAAGGCGGCATGGCCGTCGCCATCGTGGCCGATCAGGGCAAGGGCATTGCGCTTGAAGATCAGGAGCGCATTTTTGAGAAATTTGAGCGCGTTGATCCCGATGAGCCGGGTGGAAGCGGGCTTGGTCTTTACATCTCGCGCAGGCTGGCGCGCGCCATGGGCGGCGACGTGACCGTGGACAGCGCACCGGGGCAGGGCGCGCGCTTTGTGCTTACGCTGCCGCTGGCGCCTGTCGGCATCTCCGACTTTTAGGCAATCAAGCTGCTGGCCAGCCTCGATGCCGCAGCTAACAAAAAAGGCGGCCTCCCGCGTGGGAGACCGCTCTTTTTCAGTATCGCGTTACCGGGCGCTTAACGCTTGGCAACCGGCACGTAATCGCGCTGCACCGGGCCGGTATAAAGCTGGCGCGGACGGCCGATCTTCTGCTCTGGGTCCGAGATCATTTCGTTCCACTGCGCAACCCAGCCCACAGTGCGGGCAAGCGCGAAGAGAACGGTGAACATTTCGGTCGGGAAGCCGATCGCCGAAAGGATGACGCCCGAATAGAAGTCGACATTCGGGAAGAGCTTCTTGTCGATGAAGTAGGGATCGTTGAGCGCCATTTCTTCAAGCTGAAGCGCCACTTCAAACACCGGATCGTTGATCTTGAGCGCATCGAACACTTCACGCAGCGTCTGCTGCATCACCGTCGCGCGCGGATCATAATTCTTATACACACGGTGGCCGAAGCCCATCAGGCGGAACGGATCGTTCTTGTCCTTCGCACGCGCGATGAACTCAGGAATACGCTCCGGGCGGCCGATTTCGCGCAGCATATTCAGCGCGGCTTCGTTCGCCCCGCCATGCGCCGGGCCCCACAGGCAGGCAATGCCCGCCGCGATGCAGGCAAATGGGTTCGCGCCCGACGAACCGGCGAGACGCACGGTCGAGGTCGAGGCGTTCTGCTCATGGTCGGCATGGAGGATGAAGATGCGGTCCATCGCGCGCTCGATGGCGGGATCGATATAATATTCTTCCGCCGGCACGCCAAAGGTCATGCGCAGGAAGTTGCCCGTGTAGGACAGCTTGTTGTCGGGATACATGAAGGGCTGGCCGACCGAATATTTATAAGCCATCGCGGCAATCGTCGGCATCTTCGCGATCAGGCGGTGCGAAGCGACCATGCGCTGGTGCGGATCGGCAATGTCGGTCGAGTCGTGATAGAAGGCCGAAAGCGCGCCAACGACGCCGCACATGATCGCCATCGGGTGCGCATCGCGGCGGAAGCCACGATAGAAGGTCGCCAGCTGCTCGTGGAGCATCGTGTGGCGCGAGATCGTGCGCGTGAAGGTGCCGAGTTCATCCTGCGAAGGCAGTTCGCCGTTGAGCAGGAGATAGGCGACTTCCATGAAGCTCGACTGTTCTGCAAGCTGGCCAATGGGGTAGCCGCGGTGCAGCAGCACACCTTCATCACCATCAATATAGGTCAGACCCGATTCGCACGCCGCGGTCGACATGAAGCCGGGGTCGAAGGTGAAGGCGCCCGTCTGGGCATAGAGCTTGCGGATGTCGATGACATCGGGGCCGATCGTTCCCGAACGAACCGCATAATTGCTGTCCGCGCCGCCAATGGAGAGCTTTGCTGTGGTATCCGACATGGTCTTTGCCCTTCTCGTTCTTTCTCAGGCGCTCCGCGCCAAGCAGTCTTCAATTCTTGCCAGCGACTCTTCTCGGCCGAGAAGAACCAGCACATCGAATATTCCGGGGGAGGTTCCGCGGCCCGTTAGCGCAGCACGTAGGGGCTGCGCAACCTTGCCGAGGCCAAGACCAGCCTCCGTTGCAACGGCCTTTACACCCTCTTCCAGCGGGGCCAATTCCCATTGGGTCTGGCCCTTCAGCGCATCATAGGCCTTGTCCAGAAGGACAGCGGCCTCTCCATCTAGCAGCGACTGCGCCTTCTCGTCCAACGAAATTGGACGCGATTCGAACAGGAATTCCGCGCCTTCGGAGATTTCGATGGTCGTCTTGGCGCGCACCTTCAGCACCGGCATGGCCTGTGCGAGCAGCAGCATTTCCGCCTCGCTGAGCTGATGACCCAGCTTCGCCTCGATGCGGTGCTGCGCGATGTGCGCCAGCCGGGCATCATCGGCTTCGCGGATATAATGGCCGTTCAGATTTTCGAGCTTCTTGAAATCGAATCGGGCGGCCCCGCGACCGACATCGGCCACGTCGAACCATTCGATTGCCTGATCGCGGCTGATGATCTCGTCATCGCCATGGCCCCAGCCGAGCTTCAGCAGATAGTTGTTGATGGCCTCCGGCAGATACCCCATTTCGTCGCGATAGGCATCGACGCCCAGCGCGCCGTGTCGCTTGGAGAGCTTCGCCCCGTCCGCCCCATGGATGAGCGGCACGTGCGCATAGACCGGCTCTGGCCAGCCCATGCCGCGGATGAGCGCCAACTGGCGGAAGGCGTTATTCAGATGGTCGTCACCGCGGATCACATGGGTGATGCCCATATCATGATCGTCGACGACGACGCTGAGCATATAGGTGGGCGTGCCATCGGAGCGCAGCAGGATCATGTCGTCCAGCTCGGCATTGGCGACGGTAACATCGCCCTGCACAAGATCGCTGATCGTGACGCTGCCTTCGGTCGGGGCTTTGAGGCGCACGACAAAGGGCTTGTCGGCGGGCTGGTCGGCTTCAGGCGTATCACGCCACGGGCTGCGGATGCGGAACGGGCGCTTTTCAGCCTCTGCCGCCGCACGCATCGCTGCCAGCTCCTCCTGCGTCAGATAGCAGCGATAGGCATGGCCGCGCGCGATCAGCTCATGCGCGACGTCGGCGTGGCGCGCGGCGCGCGAAAATTGATAGACTTCCTCGCCATCCCAATCGAGATCGAGCCAGCGCAGCCCATCGAGAATCGCCTCGACGGCGGAATCGGTGGCGCGGGCGCGCTCGGTATCCTGGATCCCCAGCAGAATTTGGCCCCCCAGGCGGCGCGCAAACAGCCAGTTGAACAGCGCGGTGCGTCCGCCGCCGATGTGCAGATAGCCGGTCGGCGACGGCGCGAACCGTGTGACCACGGCATCATTTTCTTTGCTTGCGCCCACGCGCGGATTCTCCAACAAAAGGACTATGGCCAGCACAGTCGGCGAGGCCCCTAGCACGGGATTTGGCGCGCTTCAAACACGCCATTTTCGTCATGCCCACAGCATGGGCGCGGCGCTGGAAAAGGCGCTTGAGGCAGAGCGCACTCAACTGCCCTTGTGGCTTCCCTTCATGCTGGGGGCTGGCATTGCCGCATGGTTCGTTTTCCCGATCCGCGAAATGTGGTGGGCTGCGGTTGCGGGCGGCGTGGCGCTTGCGGGAGGTGGGGTTGCGATTGGGCGCAACACGCGCCTCGGCCTTGTTCTCATGGTCGCCGGGCTGGCCTTTTCCGCGGGGTGCGGGTTGGCCTGGGCGTGCAGCTTGTGGGTGGCCGCCCCCGCGCTTTCGCGGCCGATGGTGGCGGAGGTGAAGGGCGAAGTGGTGCGCGTTGAACGGCAGAACGCGCGCGGCATTTGGCGGCTGACGGTCGCAACGGATGCGCAAAGCGGTTTGCCGCCGCGCGTTCGGGTGAGCGTGCCGCTTGACGCCCTTGCCGCAGAACCAGCGACCGGCGCGCGCCTTTTGGTTCGTGCGCGGCTGATGCCGCCATCGCCGCCTGCTGTGCCGGGTGGCTATGATTTTCGCCGACACGCGTGGTTTCAAGGGCTGGGCGGCGTCGGGAAGGCGCTGGGTCCGGCCGTGGTGACGCCCGCTGTGCAGGCGGTTTCTCTGCGCCAGCGCCTGACCGCCCATGTGATGGCGCGGTTGCCGAGCGGGGAGGGAGGCGTCGCCGCAGCACTCCTCACCGGCGATCAGGGGGGTATCAGCGATGCCGACCAGCAAGCGATGCGCGCAAGCGGGCTGGCCCACCTGCTTTCGGTTTCAGGGCTGCATATTTCAGCCGTTGTCGCGGCGACTTTCTTCCTCACGCTTCGGTTGCTCGCATTGTCGCAGCGCCTTGCGCTGCGCTGGCCCTTGCTCACCATCGCCGCGGGTGCAGCCGCGCTGGCGGGGGTAGGCTATACCTTGCTGGCGGGCGCTGAAGTGCCAACGATCCGCTCATGCGTGGCCGCCATTCTGGTGCTCATCGGCATGGTGCTGGGGCGTGACGCCATGACGTTACGGCTGGTCGCGGTCGGCGCGCTCATCGTGCTGCTGATCTGGCCTGAAGCGTTGATCGGCCCCAGCTTTCAGCTCAGTTTTGCGGCGATAACCGCCATCGTCGCGCTGCATGAAAGCCCGCGCATCCAGCGGTTGTTCGCGCCACGGCCAGAAGCACTGCGCGCGCATATCGCCCGCAGCCTCTGCGCGCTTCTCCTCACCGGACTGGTGGTTGAGATTGCGCTTGCGCCGATTGCGCTGTTCCACTTCCACAAGTCAGGTGTGTTTGGTGCGCTGGCGAACCTTGTCGCCATTCCGCTCACGACTTTCATCATCATGCCCGCCGAGGCGCTGGCGCTCATTCTTGATGGGTTGGGTTGGGGGCTGGGCGCGCCCTTCTGGTGGATCACCGCGCGCGCCATCGGCTTGCTGCTCTGGCTGGCGCAAGAGGTGGCCGCCTTGCCGGGCGCGTCGGCGCTGCTGCCATCTGTGCCGCGCGGGGCCTATCTGCTGATGGTCTGCGGCGGTCTGTGGACCATGCTCTGGCGCACAGGGCTGCGGTTTGCCGGCTGTGTGCCGCTATGTGCCGGGGCGCTATGGGCGGTGCTTTTGCCCGTGCCCGATCTGCTCATTACCGATGATGGCCGCCACCTCGCCTTGCGCGATGATGCGGGGCAACTGGCCATTTTGCGTCCAAGGTCCGGCGATTTCGTGCGGCAGACACTGGCGGAGCGCGCCGCGCATGAAGGGGAATTGGCTGATCTTGATGAGGCCGCCCGCGCCGATTGCTCGGCGGATGCTTGCATTGTCAGGCTGGTGCGGGGCGGGCGTAATTGGCAGATATTGGCGCTGCGCAGCCGTCATATGATCGATTGGAAGGCGCTGGTCGGTGCCTGTGCCGATGCTGACATCATTGTGAGCGCACGGTTGCTGCCCAAAGCCTGCCATGCCCGTTGGCTGACCATCGATCCGCGCTTGCTGCGCCAGACAGGCGGGCTTGCCATCACGCTTGCCCCATTGCGGGTAGAAACAGTCTATGCGGCGCGCGACGACCATCCCTGGATGGCCGCCGCTGCCGCACAGAATGGGTTTCAATACCGCCGCAACAGCCCGGCCAATCGGCCCTGAATACGCACCTGCGCCGGGGAATAACGCTGCGGTTCATAAGATCTGTTAGCAGGGTCAAGGCGTATCATATTGCCTTCATTGCGGAAATATTTGAGTGTTGCTTCCGCATCATCGATCAGCGCGACAACGATGTCACCCGGCCGCGCCATGTCTGCGCGGCGGATGAGCGCATAATCGCCATCGAGAATACCGGCCTCGACCATCGAATCACCTGAGACTTCGAGCGCGAAATGATCCCCTGGCCCAAGCAGTGCTGCGGGCACAGACAGGGAGCTTTGGCCTTCCAGCGCCTCAATCGGCACGCCCGCGGCGATGCGGCCATGAAGAGGAATTTCAAGAACATCATTCGCCGGTTCAGGCGCGCGTGCAGGGGCGGCGCGTTCGGGCATCGAAACGACATTGCTTGTCGTGACCGCACGCGGGGCATCGCCACGTTCGGGCATCTTGACGACATCCAGCGCGCGGGCGCGGTTGGGAAGGCGGCGGATGAACCCGCGCTCTTCAAGTGCCGAGATCAGCCGGTGCACACCAGACTTCGACTTGAGATCAAGCGCCTCCTTCATCTCTTCAAAAGACGGGGAGACGCCGGTTTCCGCCAGACGATCATAAATGAAGCAAAGCAATTCATGCTGTTTACGCGTGAGCATCGCGGGCCTCCAACATGGGAACGAACGCGGAACGTGTAGGAAACATTTTGTTCCGCGTCAAGCGAGGAGGATGATCTCCACCGCATCGCCAATATTGGCGGCCGGGCTGCCTGCCACGCGCACGATAAGGGCATTGGCAAGCGAGAGCGCGCGCAGGGCCGCGCTGTCGTTCAGCCCGACAGGCGTGACGCTGCCATTGTCGTAGATGGCGCGCACATGGTCGGTGCGCTGGGGCACGGCAGGCAGCGGGCTTGCGAGACGCGCGGGAAGGCGCTGTGCAAAAGGCTCGACCGCGCCCGCCATAAGGCGCACCAGCGGCAGCGCAAAAAGCGTGGCGGTTACAAAGGCTGAAACGGGGTTGCCCGGCAGGCCCAGCACCACGGCCTTACCCAGCGTGCCCGCCATCAGCGGCTTGCCGGGGCGCATGGCGATCTTCCAGAAGTCAATCACAGCGCCTGCGGCTTCCAGCGCGGGCTTCACATGGTCATGATCGCCCACCGAAGCGCCGCCGGTGGACAGGATGATGTCGGCTTGTGTTGCAGCGGTGCGAAAGGCATCACAAAGCGCAGATTTATTATCAGAAATAATCCCCATATGAATAATATCACAGGGAAAATCTCTCAAAATAGCATCCAGCATCACGGCATTGGAGGCGGGAATATGGTCTGCATCGGTCGCGCCGCCGGGTGGCACCAGTTCGTCGCCGGATGACAGCAGCGCCACACGCACCGGCCGGTGCACAAGGATGTCGCCATGCCCGCCCATCGCCGCAAGCGCGATGCGCGCCGCAGTCAGCCGCTCGCCCGCCTGGATAAGCGTCTGGCCTGCTTGAAAATCCTCACCCGCGCGCCGCACGTGCTTGCCGACGAACGCCTCAAGATCAGCAGTCAGCCGCAGACATTCACCAGCGCGTGCAACATCTTCCTGCATAATGACGGTATCTGCATCCTGGGGTAGGGCGGCGCCTGTGAAGATGCGGACAGCCTCGCGGGTGCCCACGCGCCCTGCAAAGGAGGCACCCGCCGCTGATTCCCCGATGATTGTCCACGGCCCCGGCCAGTCCGCATGGCGCAGCGCATAGCCATCCATTGCGGAAAGATCGCGCGCGGGCTGGGTGCGCCGCGCAGTCACATCCTGCGCCGCCCAGCGGCCCGCGGCGCGCGCGAGCGGCACGATTTCCGTCTCAACGACCCCGCCGAGGGCCAGAATACGCTGCTGGCCTTCGCTGAGCGAAATCATCGGTCTGCCCGCCAATCGCCAGAGCGGCCACCCGATTTTGCGAGCAGACGCACGCCATCAATCACCATCGCCCGGTCAAGCGCCTTCGCCATGTCGTATAGGGTGAGCAACGCGACTGAAGTCGCTGTCAGCGCCTCCATTTCAACCCCGGTTGGTCCCGTGGTGCGGGCGGTGGCGACAACACGGATGCCGTCTTCCAGAAGCTCGAAATCGACCGTGACGGAGGAGAGCGCCAGCGGGTGGCAGAGCGGAATGAGGTCGCTCGTCTTTTTCGCGGCCATAATGCCCGCCACGCGCGCCACAGCGAGCACATCGCCCTTCTTGGTCGTGCCGTCGCGAATGGCGCTCAGGGCCTCGGCGCACATGATGATCCGGCCTTCTGCCAGGCCCTCACGCGCCGTTGCATCCTTGGCAGACACATCCACCATGCGCGCCGCGCCATGTTCATCGAGATGCGTCAACTGGCCCATAGGATCCTCCGGCTCAGGCGCCTGTCAGCAGCCGGTGAGTTGCGGCCTCAACATCGGCTTCGCGCATCAGGCTTTCGCCGACAAGGAAGCAGCGCACGCCATGTTCTGCCATCGCCAACAGGTCGGCATGGCTGCCAAGCCCGCTTTCTGCGACGAAGGTGCAGCCTTTGGGGGCCTGCTTCACAAGCTCATAAGTTCTCGTAAAATCAACCGTAAAGTCTTTGAGATTGCGGTTGTTTACGCCAATGAGACGTGATTTCAGGCTGAGTGCACGTTCCAGTTCTTCGGCGTCGTGTGTTTCGATGAGAACGTCCATGCCTAGGCCAAGTGCCGTCGCTTCGATTTCGGCGGCAAGGCCATCGTCGAGCGCGGACATGATGACCAGCACAGCATCGGCCCCAATCGCGCGGGCTTCAAGCACCTGCCATGGATCAACCATGAAGTCCTTGCGCAGCACCGGCAGGTCGCACGCGGCGCGCGCGGCGACGAGATACTCCTCATGCCCCTGAAAATAGGGCGCGTCGGTCAACACCGACAGGCAGGCGGCCCCGCCTGCCTGATAGGCGCGGGCATGGGCGGGCGGATCAAAATCGGCGCGGATCAGCCCCTTGGAAGGGCTGGCTTTCTTGATTTCGGCAATCAGGCCAAAGCCCTGCGCGGCCTTTTTATCGAGTGCTGCGCGAAAGCCGCGCGGCGGCGTCTGGCCATGTGCGGCGGCTTCCAGCTCAGCCAGCGACACGGCGGCCTTGCGCGCCGCCACTTCGATGCGCTTGTTGGCGCAGATTTCATCGAGCTTGTTCATCAATAAGCGATCCAGCAGTCGAGCAATGCTTTCGCAAGCCCCTTGTCTATGGCTTCGGCGGCTTCTTCCATCCCTGCGCGCCAATCGGCGGCATGGCCGGCCACCATCAGCGCGGCGGCGGCGTTCACCAGAACGGCCTCGCGATAAGCGCCCTTTTCTCCCAGCAGAAGTTGCCGCAGCGCATCGGCATTATAGGCCGCATCGCCGCCGAGGAGCGCGTCGGGCACATGACGGGGCAGGCCAAGCTCTTCGGGGGAGATGCGCACAGGCCCTTCGCCCACCGTCAGGCAGGTGCTTGGGCCGCAGACCGAGATTTCATCAAGCGGTTCATCTCCCGCAACGAGCATGACCTTGTCGTAATCGAGCAGCGCAATCGCCTCTGCGCAGACCGGCAGAAAATCGGGTCGGGCAATGCCGATGAGCTGGCGGCGGACGCCTGCCGGGTTTGCCATGGGGCCGGTGAGGTTGAAGATCGTGCGGCGGCCAATCGCCTTGCGGATCGGCGCAAGTGGGGCAAGGGCGGGATGATGTTTTTGCGCGAACAAAAAGCAGATGCCGATGTCATTGAGCGTCGCTTCGGCCTGTTCGGAGGCGCGGTCGAGGTTAAGGCCCAGCGCCTCAAGCGTGTCGGCAGCGCCCGCCTTGGAAGAAGCGGCGCGATTTCCGTGCTTTGCAACCGGAACGTCACAGGCCGCGGCGACAATGGCGACTGCGGTTGAAATGTTGAGTGAATGTGCGCCATCGCCGCCGGTGCCGCATACATCGATAGCACCTTCGGGGGCCTTGATGCGGATCATCCGCGCCCGCATTGCGCGCACGGCGGCAGCAATTTCTACGCTGGTTTCATCGCGCACGGCCATGTCGGTGAGGAAGCGGGCAATGTCTTCCGCCTTGGGAACGCCATCGAGAATCAGGCCAAAGGCCGCGCTCGCCGCCGCAGCATCTAGCGGGCGTGTCGCATCTGGAAGGCAGGTCACGCGGCTTCCCTTGCCTTGATGCCTGCAATCTTCATGAAATTGGCAAGCATGGCATGGCCATGTTCGGTCGCGATGCTTTCCGGGTGGAACTGCACACCGTGGATCGGCAGATCGCGGTGGCGAAAGCCCATGGCGTGGCTATCATCGCTCGTCGCGTTGACGATGAGCGTATCGGGAATATCCTCCACGATCAGCGAATGGTAGCGCGTGGCGATAAAGGGAGAGGGCAGGCCTTGGAAGAGCCCGGTTCCATCGTGCGAAACGGGAGAGGTTTTTCCGTGCATCAGCCCGCCGCGCACGACCTTGCCGCCAAAATATTGGCCGATCGACTGGTGGCCCAGGCACACGCCGAGCAGAGGCTTGCCCGCCTCTGCACAGGCGGCCACCAGATCGAGCGAAATGCCCGCCTCATTGGGCGTGCAGGGGCCGGGCGAGATGAGAAAGGCCTGTGCCCCGCTGGAAAGCGCCTGTCCCGCAGACATGGCGTCGTTGCGGACAACCTCTACCTCAGCGCCCAATTCCATCAGATAATGGACAAGGTTCCAGGTGAAGCTGTCGTAATTGTCGATGACCAGGATCATGGCGTTCCCATAGGCAGTCCGCCGGGAAAATGCCAATATTCTGTGCAGCGGCGCCAGCGGTTCAGCGTGTCGCGGGTTCCGCCATCAGCCGGACAAGATCGGCCTTCCAGAATTTTGCCCAGGTGTGCGTGCCATGGCCCTTGGTTTCGGGGCTGGCGGGGATGAGGATGAAGCGCGCGCGCGCCATGCGCGTGGCCGCCTCCTGCGCCATGCCGAGTTCAGGCGGGTTGATGAAATCATCGCCCGAATTGATCCAGAGCACCGGCACGGTGATTTTTTCGAGATTGGGGGCGGGGTTGTAATTACGCGAGGATTCGAGCTGGTAGATCTGGTCATTGGCGTCGCCATCGCCAGAGCGTGCGGCAAAGCCTGCATCCAGCGCCTTTTCCGCCGCCTCGCGCGTGGGATATTGCACCTGAAGCGCCACCGGATTCGCGCCCGCGATCATCGAGAGATAATTGGCGGTGCGCAGACCCTGCAAAGGCTGGCTTGTATAATTGCCACCATTCCACGCCGGGTCTGCCTTGATCGCATCGACCGACATCTTGCGCCACCAGCGGTTGCGCCCGGCGATGGCGGCGGCGTTGCAGGCAAAGGGCGCGAGCCGCTCTGCCGCGCCGGGGTAGGTGGTGCCCCACACAAAGGCGTGCATACAGCCCATCGAGGTGCCGAGGATCAGCTGGAGATGCTTGATCTTCAATGTTTCGGTGACGAGCCGATATTGCGCGCGCACCATGTCGTCATAATCATATTTGGGAAAGGCCATGCGCAGGCCGTCTGACGGTTTGGAGGACGCGCCATGGCCGATATTGTCGGGCAGGATGACAAACATCTTCGCAATGTCGAGCGGCTGGCCGGGGCCGTAAAGCTCATCGGCAAATTGTGCGCGGAAAAACTGCTTGCCGCTGCCGCCGGTGCCGTGAAGGATCATCACGGCATTGTCGATTTCACCCTTGGCATTGCGGTGCGGCGTGCCCAGCGTGGTGTAGTGGATGCGCAATTCGGGCAGTGTTTCGCCTGAGCTGAAGGTGAAGTTCTTGAAGACGGCGTCGGCTTCCTTCGCGCTATCGGTCGGCGCGGCGAGAGCGGTGGTGGAAAGGAAAGCGGCGAGGGCAACGGCCTTGAGAATTTTCATCATTCGTCATGCCAGCGCAGGCTGGCATCTCCCTTGTTGGTGTGTGCTTGAGGGGAAGGTAGCGCACTGGGCACAAGATGCCAGCCTGCGCTGGCATGACGGAGAGGGGCCGCCTTTCTCCTCGCGTCACCCCAGCGCAGGCTGGGGTCTCCGGGTCAGGATGTTGGAGATGCCAGCCTATGCTGACATGACGGTGAGGGGCTTATTGCCCGAACCGCGCTTCGCCCGCCACGCGCACGGCTTCCTTCGCGGCGGCAATCAGCGCGCCGGATTTGGCTTCACATTCGCGCTGTTCATAAGCGGGGTCGCTGTCCGCGACGATGCCAGCCCCTGCCTGCACGTGCATCACGCCATCCTTCACAATGGCGGTGCGCAGCACGATGCAGCTATCGAGATTGCCATCGGGCGAGAAATAGCCGACGCCGCCTGCATAAGCACCGCGCGTTTCGGGTTCGAGTTCGGCAATGATCTCGCACGCGCGCACCTTGGGCGCGCCAGAGACGGTG
Source organism: uncultured Sphingomonadaceae bacterium (assembly GCA_937873035.1). Lineage (GTDB taxonomy): Bacteria > Pseudomonadota > Alphaproteobacteria > Sphingomonadales > Sphingomonadaceae > Aquisediminimonas. The sequence continues at coordinate 30,632 of CALMVA010000078.1, forward strand.
CCTGCCGGGAACCCTGCGAACAGCGCGTCGATGGCGTCTTTGTCATCCGCCAGCTTGCCGACGACGTTGGAGACGATGTGCATCACATGGCTGTAAAGCTCGACCATGTAGCTGTCGGTCACGGTAACGCTGCCTGCCGCCGCCACGCGGCCCACATCGTTGCGGCCCAGATCGAGGAGCATCAGATGTTCGGCACGTTCCTTGGGATCGGCGAGCAGGCTATCGCGATTTTCCGCATCCTCAAGCGCCGTCTTGCCGCGCGGGCGGGTGCCTGCAATCGGCCGGATCGTCACTTCGCCATCGCGCACGCGCACAAGGATTTCGGGGCTGGAGCCGGTGAGCGCAAAGCCCGGAAAATCGAGATGATAGAGGAAGGGCGAGGGGTTGATCCGCCGGAGCGCGCGATAGAGATCAATTGGCGGCAGCGGGAATGGCACGGTGAAGCGTTGGGCGAGCACGACCTGAAAGATGTCGCCCGCTTCGATATAGTCCTTCGCCTTCAGCACCATTTCGGCATATTGGCCGGGTTCGAGCACGGGCATGGGCTTCATCGCGTCGGGATCGGGCGTTGCGGGCACCTGTGGGGGAGCCGACAGCGGCTGCGCAAGGCGTGCGGCGGCGGCCTCGATCCGGTCAATCGCGGCATCGACTTGCGTTTGCGCGTCGCCATGGCCCGGCCAGACCGGGGCGACGAGGAAAAGCCGGTCTGCCAGCCGATCAAACGCCAAGATGAGCGTGGGGCGCACGAACAGCATATCGGGCACGCCAATGGGGTTGGGGGCAGGGCGCGGCAGTTTTTCCACCAAGCCGACTGTTTCATAACCGAAATAGCCGACAAGGCACGCCAGCGCCTTGGGCAGACCTTCGGGCACATCGATATGGCAGGCGGTGACGAGCGCGCGAAGTGCGGTCAGGCTGTCATCGGCGACGGGGTGAAAATCACTGCGGTCCGTTGCCCAGCTCCGGTTGACTTCGGCGGCATGGCCTTGCGCGCGGAACACCAGATCAGGGGCAAGGCCAATAAGGCTGTAGCGCCCGCGCACGGCTCCGCCTTCCACCGATTCCAGCAGAAAATCGCCACGCTCAGGCTCATGGAGCTTGAGAAAGGCAGAAACCGGCGTTTCGGTGTCTGCAATCAGGCTGCGCCAGACAAGCGCGGGCTTGCCTGAGCGCAGGCAATTGACCGCCAGTGCGTCTTCACCCTGTGGCGTCACTTACCGCCCGATCCGGCAAGGCTGCGGCGCAGCTCGTTAATGGCGGCCTGATTGCGCTTCACATTGATCGCCTTTTTGGCGGCCGCAGTGAACTGCTGGGTGTATTCACGGCCAATCGCGTTGGAAAGCTGCTGCTGGGTCGCAGCAAGCAGGCTCGGCTCGGCCATGATGTTGCCCGGCTCGATCTTGTCGAGCTGAACGACAATCCAGCCCTGACGGTCAGCACTCGGCGCAATGCGCGCGCGGCCCACGGGCAGGTCAAACAGCTGCTGAAGCTCAACCGAAGGCGCCTTGCCTTCCTTCACAATGTCCATGCGGCGCGCGCTGAGCGGCTTGATGGAACCCGCCTTTAATGCGGCGAGCGTCGCCCCGGCATTGGCCTTGGCGAGCACATCTTCCGCCGCCTTGCGGGCGGCTTTGCTGGCGCGGTCTGCCGCAAAGTCCCTCATCACCTGATCGCGGATTTGCGCAAGCGGCTTGGGGGCGGCGGCAATTACGCGATCAAGGTCATAGAACACGTCCTTTTCCGGGCCGGTCGGAACAAGGGCGGGGTCATCATCGGGATCAGCCTGAAAGGCATCCTTCAGAACCGGCATCAGCTCTGCATCGGCCTTGAAGCCGGGCTGATCGGGCGAAAGCCCGCTTGCGGTGAGCGGCGGCAGCGACACGACCTTAAGTCCACGGGCCTTCACAACGTCATCAAAGGTCTGGCCGTTGCTCACGCCATCATCAATATCGGCGAGCAGATTGGCAAAGGCGTCCGCTGCCTTTTGCGCCTGAAGCTCGGCCACGATGTCGCCGCGCACATCGGCAAGGCTCTTGCCACCAATCTTGTTGACGGCATCCACCTTCACCACGTGCCAGCCAAGGCCGGACTTGATGGGGCCAACAACGCCACCCTGAGCGGCGGCAAAGGCAGCGGCGGCCACCGCATCAGAGCTTTGCTCTGCAAAAGGCTTCTTTTCTGCGGCGGAAATCGTCAGCGCATCCAGCCCGACGGCCTTGGCGGCATCGGCCATCTTGGTGCCCGACGCCGCTTTTTGGGCAATTGCCTTCGCCATATTCTGATCCTGCACGATCACCTGCGTCAGGCTGCGGGTTTCGCGCGCGGCATATTTGGCGGCGTCGGCCTTGTATTGGGCGGCAACATCGGCCTCAGACGGCATGGATTTCTGGGCGACCATCGCCTTGTCGACCACGGCATAGCGGATCACCCGGCGCTCCGGCACGATGTAGCGGCTCTTATTGGCCCCATAAAAGGCGATCAGCTCGGCATCGGTCGGGGCGGGGCCATTGGCAAAGGCGCTGTTGCGAAACTCAACCGCATTGCCGATGCGGCGTTCGACGAGAAGCGACGCATAGGGGGCCACCATGTCACGCGCAGCGCCCGACCCGGCAGCAATCGGCACGAGGATGTGGCGCACCGCAATCCCCTGATCGATGTCGGCGCGGAACTGCTCCGGCGTCAATCCGCGTTGCGACAGCGCCTGGCGGAAACGCGCATCGTCAAACTTGCCTGTTGCGCCCTGAAACGCCGGAATGCTGGCAATTTCACCATCGGTAAGGCGGCTGCTGACGGCCATGCCATTGGCTTCGCCAAAGGCGCGGATAGACAGGAGGTCGCCCATTTCGCCGATCATCTTTTCCAGCGTGCCGCCTTGCAGGAACTGCGTCATCGTCAGTTCGGGCTGTTGCTGGCGCTGCTGGCGCAATTCAAACTGCATCCGCTGCGAAACTTCGTTCACGCCCAGCGTTCGGCTGCCCGCGCGGATCACATCGGCGCTGCCGACACCGCCCAGCGCCCCCATGCTGGAAGGCGTGCCGACGCCCGTCACGACAAAGGCGATCATCAAAAGGCCGAGCAAACCAAGGACAAGCCATGAAGAAAGCGCGCGGCGGAAAAAGGACAGCATGGACGAAGCGTCTCCAACTCTAATTTGGGGATGCCATAGGGGCGCTGGCGCGGCGCTTCAAGCGTGGCGAGGCTGGCATCGGCCAATTCGCTTTGCTAACGCGCCCGCAACGCGAAGCAACGGAGGCGATAATGGCATTGAAGAAACTGGTGGCGGGCAACTGGAAAATGAACGGCAATCTTGCCGCGCTTGCCGAAATTGAGGCGATAGCCGCCGCTGCCAGCGCCAATGCGGGTGTTGATGTCGCCATTGGCGTTCCCGCAACGCTCATTATGCCTGCTGCTGCGCGCGTGCCGGGTTTTGCGATTGGCGGGCAGGACTGCCACTGGACTGAAAGCGGCGCGCATACCGGCTGCCTTTCGGTCGCCATGCTCAAGGAAGCGGGGGCAAGCTTCGTCATCGTCGGCCATAGCGAACGCCGCACCGATAATCATGAAACGAGCGCAGAGATCGCCAAAAAGGCGCAGGCCGCCACCAGGGGTGGACTGATGGCCATTATCTGCGTGGGTGAAACCGAAGCAGAGCGCGATGCGGGTGCTGCGGTTTCGGTTGTGACGGGCCAGCTTGCCGAGTCGGTTCCCGCCGGGTCGAAGGCGTTGAATACGGCGATTGCCTATGAACCCGTCTGGGCGATTGGCACGGGCCGCACGCCTTCCGCCGATGATGTTGCAGAAATGCACGCTGCCATTCGCGCGCAGCTTGTTTCGCAACTGGGGAGCGAAGGTGCAGGCGTTCGCATCCTCTATGGCGGTTCGGTAAAGGCGTCGAATGCGCAAGAATTGCTCCATGTGCCCGATGTTGATGGCGCGCTGGTGGGGGGGGCGAGCTTGAAAGCTGCCGATTTCGTTCCCATTATCGAAGCTGGCGCGGCCTGACCCACAGCGCGCGCCATGGCCACAGGTTGATCGCGGGGTTGGGCTGGGCTAAGGCGCGGCCCAATTCACGCATTACTCGAAAAGAGCACAGTCCCAGATGTTCACTTTCCTGCTCGTCGTTCACGTCGTCATCGCTGTTGCGCTGGTGGGCGTTATTCTCATGCAGCGCTCAGAAGGCGGCGGATTGACGGGTGGTAGCCCGGCGGGCCTCATGTCGGCCCGCGGCGCGGGGGACTTTTTGACCCGCACGACGACCATTTTGGCGACGCTCTTCATCCTGTTGTCGATTGCGCTCGCCGCAGTCGCCACGCTCAACCGCGCGCCGAGCAAGATCGACACAAGCCTTGCCCGCCCGGCTGATCCGGTTCCGGCACTGCCCGTTGGCAATAGCGCCGCACCCGCCGACGCGTCACCCGTTCCGCTGGCGGCGCCTGCTGAAAAGGCGTCGGCAGCCAAGCCAGACGCGTCCAAGGTAGGCGACGCGGCTCCGGCCAAAAAGTAACTAATCCCCAAATTATTTCCACAGCGGGGGATTTGGCACCTTGCCGAATCCCCCGCTGTCAGATTACGGCTCTTCCCCCATGGCGCGGTTCATTTTCATCACCGGCGGCGTGGTCTCTTCGCTTGGCAAAGGCTTGATGGCGGCATCGCTTGCTGCCTTGCTTCAGGCGCGTGGCTACAAGGTTCGCATTCGCAAGTTCGACCCGTATCTCAACGTAGATCCGGGCACGATGTCTCCTTATCAGCATGGCGAAGTCTATGTGACCGACGACGGGGCGGAAACCGACCTCGATCTGGGGCACTATGAACGCTTCACCGGCGTTTCTGCGCGCCAGTCCGACAATGTGACGTCGGGCCGGATCTACCAGAACATCATCCAGAAAGAGCGTCGCGGCGACTATCTGGGCGCGACGGTGCAGGTCGTTCCCCATGTGACCGACGCAATCAAGGATTTCGCGAAGGCTGATACCGATGATCTCGATTTCGTGCTGTGCGAAATCGGCGGCACGGTGGGCGACATCGAGTCGCTGCCCTTCATCGAGGCAATCCGCCAGATGCGCAACGAGCTGGGCCGTGACCAGACGGTATTCACGCACGTGACGCTGGTGCCCTATGTGGCGGCGGCCGGTGAACTCAAGACCAAGCCGACGCAGCACTCGGTGCGCGAACTGACGAGCTACGGCATCCAGCCAGATGTGCTCATTTGCCGCTGCGAGCATCCGCTGCCCGAAAATGAGCGCGCCAAGATCGCGCTGTTCTGCAACGTCCGCAAGGAAGCCGTCATTCCCGCGCTCGATGCGCGCTCGATTTATGGCGTGCCGCTGCAATATCATGCCGAAGGGCTGGATGCCGAAGTGCTCCGCGCCTTCGGGATCGAGCCGGGGCCGAACCCCGATCTTGGCCGCTGGGACGACATCATGGATCGCCTGATGAACCCGGAAGGCGAAGTGACGATTGGCGTAGTCGGCAAATATGTTGGTCTTCAGGATGCTTATAAGTCGCTGAACGAGGCGCTGGTGCATGGCGGCATCGCCAATCGCGTCAAGGTCAACATTCAGTGGATCGACGCCGAATTGTTCGAAGCGGCCGACAGCGACATCGCCGCCAAGCTGGAGCCGATGCACGCCATTCTCGTGCCCGGTGCCTTTGGTGAGCGCGGCGCGGAAGGCAAGATTGCCTCCATTCGCTTCGCGCGGGAACGTCAGGTGCCCTATCTCGGCATCTGCTTCGGGATGCAGATGGCTTGCGTGGAAGCCGCGCGCAACCTTGCAGGCATAGAGAACGCCTCATCCACCGAATTCGGCCCGACAGAGGAGCCCGTCGTCGGCATCATCACCGAGTGGATGAGCAAGGAAGGCATCGAAAAGCGCGAGGAAGGCGGCGATCTGGGCGGCACGATGCGGCTGGGCGCTTATGAGGCCAAGCTCGCAGGTAACAGCCATGTCGCGGCGATCTATGGCTCAACGACCATCTCGGAGCGTCACCGCCATCGCTATGAAGTGAACACGCATTATCGTGAGGCACTCGAAGCGAACGGGCTTGTTTTCTCAGGGATGTCGCCTGATGGCGAGCTGCCCGAAATCGTCGAGCGGCCGGACCATCCGTGGTTCGTTGGCGTGCAGTTCCACCCGGAACTCAAGTCCAAGCCCTTCGATCCGCATCCGCTGTTTGCAAGCTTCGTGGAAGCCGCGCTCAAGCAGAGCAGGCTGGTTTAGGCGAAGTCGTAAAAATCAAAGCTCCGGCCTTGTTTCTCGTCACCCCAGCGCAGGCTGGCATCCCTATCTGTTGAGACCCCAGCCTTCGCTGGGGTGACGACACCTAAAAGCTATAATCCTCATACACCTTCGAGAGATCGCCCGCCCAGTCCTTTTCATATTTGGCAAGCAGTTCATCGGCGGGCGTCATGCCGCTGTCGACAATACGGCGCAGCGGGTTGAGGAAGCCGCTTTCATTATCGCCCATCGAGTTGACCTGCCCACGCGCCGTGAGGCCTGCCGAGGCGATGTCGAGCACCTCGCGGCCCAGGTCGCGCATCGTGCGGCCATCGGGCAGCGGCGTGCGCAGGCCGAGCTGGGGCACGGCATCGCGAATGGTCTGATGGTCCTCGATTGACCAGTGTTTGACGAGATCCCACGCGGCATCGAGCGCGGTCTGATCGTAAAGCAGGCCCACCCAGAGTGCGGGCAGGGCGCAGATGCGGTTCCACGGCCCGCCATCCGATCCGCGCATTTCGAGAAAGCTCTTGAGACGCACTTCGGGAAAAGCGGTTGAGAGATGGTCGTTCCAGTCGCCGATATGCGGCTTCTGGCCGGGATAGACATCAAGATTTCCGTCCAGAAAATCGCGGAAGTTCTTGCCCGCCGCGTCGATATATTTGCCGTCGCGGTAAACGAAATACATCGGCACATCGAGCATATAGTCGGCATAGCGTTCATATCCGAAGCCGTCTTCAAACACGAAAGGCAGCATCCCCGTGCGCGCGGGATCGGTATCGGTCCAGATGTGCGAGCGGTAGGAGAGATAGCCGTTGGGCTTGCCTTCAAGGAAAGGCGAGTTGGCAAAGAGCGCGGTGCCAAGCGGCTGGAGCGCCAGGCTCACGCGGAATTTCTGCACCATGTCTGCCTCGCTCTTATAGTCGAGGTTGGTCTGGATGGTGCAGGTGCGCAGCATCATATCCAGCCCCATGGTGCCAACACGCGGCATATGGCGCAGCATGATGCCATAGCGACCCTTGGGCATGATCGGCAGTTCTTCGCGCGTCTTGTCTGGCCAGAGACCAAGGCCGAGAAAGCCAAGGCCGAGTTCCGCGCCCACTTCCTTCACCTGCTTCAGGTGGCGGCCGGTTTCAGCGCAGGTCTGGTGCAGATTTTCAAGCGGCGCGCCTGAAAGTTCGAGCTGGCCTGCCGGCTCAAGGCTCACCGTGCCGTCGCTGCCGCCAAGCGCAATGACGTTGTCGCCTTCCATGATCGGTTCCCACCCATAGCGGGTAAGCGCCATCAGCAGGTCACGAATACCGCCGGGTTCGTCATAAGAAGGGGCGCGCTTGTCTGCCGTGCGATAGACGAATTTTTCGTGCTCGGTGCCAATCCGCCAGCGGTCGGCTGTCTTTTCTCCCTTGGAGAAAACGCCAATCAAATCAGCGCGGCTTTCAATTGGCGGTTCGATCTCGCCGCTCTCGGTTTTGGTGCTCATATATGCTCTTTAATCTGGTCGGTTGCGTGTTGAAACTATTTTTGCGCGGCACGGGGCACCGCATTGTGAAACAGGCGTGCGTCGGCCGATGCTCACCAGGTGCCGAAGTCTCCCGGTGGCTGGCTGGTCGTCAGGCGTGGGCGTGCCGGGCGGCGCCACCCGAAGCGGCGGCGCTTGGCGAGCCGCAGGCAAGGCCATTCCCCGCCCGTTTGCTCGATGAAGCGAAGCCCCTCACGCCAATAAGCGCGGCGCACATCGGCGACCTGCCGGTCAAGCAGGCCGGCAAGAACAAGCGTGCCGCCTTCTTCCAGAATATCCGACAGGGCCGGGGCAAGCTCTATCAACGGCCCGGCGAGAATATTGGCGATCACCAGATCATAAGGCGCGCGGCGCTGGATCATCTCATGGTCGGTGCCAGAGGCAACACATAGCGAAACCTGACCGGGATGGGGGCCGACGGGCACACCATTTACCGCTGCATTGTCGATGGACACCTCAATGCTCACCGGATCAATATCTGACGCGGTCACATAAGCGCGCGGCCAGAGATGGCGGGCGGCAAATGCGAGCAGGCCGGTTCCCGTGCCAATATCGACGACATTGTCGAAGCGCGCGCCACTGTGGCGCAGCGAGTCGAGCATCTTGAGGCAGCCGCTCGTCGTTTCATGCCCGCCTGTGCCAAAGGCGCGGCTCGCCTCGATAAGAAACGAAACCGAACCGGATGGCTGCTCATGCGCGTTTGTGGATGTGTGGACGAAGAAACGACCGGCAAAAACCGGCGCAATCGCCTGTTGGCTCAACGTCACCCAGTCCGCATTTTCAATGCGTTCAAGCACTGCGGCTTCCTGCTGCGCGCTCGGCACGAGCAGTCTCACCATATTGATTTGATTAGTGGTTGGTTTACCATCAAAGTAAGCCAATATTTCCCATTTTTCAGGGTGCGCGGGATCAATTTCTTGCGTCACGATGGTCGGCGGCTCGTCCATTTCTGCGAGGCGGGGATCATCAATGTCCAGCGATTCTGCTTCCTTGCGTGTGCATGGCAGCGAGAGTTTCCAGCTTTCGGGAAAGGTCGTCATATTTGGCGTGATTGCGCGGCGGCCTGCGTAACGCAAGGTCACAATTGTTGCCAAATCGAAATCAATTATTATCATCGCGTTCGCAAATTGTGCGATGTCGTGTCCCTGAAAGACGTGGCGAGCGCCGGAGTCGGCTTTGGATCAGTCCGAAAACCGACTGTGAAACTATCGCCGGTCTAGCCGACCTTTGCGGGTTGGAAGGGAGTATTTTGAGATGAAGTCCGGTGTCGCTGAATTGCCGTGCCCGGTCGCGAATGACGCCAGCGAAGATGCGCGCTTTGCGTTGCTTCAAATCCTCAACGATCAGCTTGTCGTTGCTGATGCGCTCCATCTCGATCTTGTCGCCATCCGCATTTCGGAAGCGATTGACCAGCTTGTGGAAGACCTTGGCATCAGTGGTGGCGTGAGTAGCCTGACGCACTGATTTTCATACTAAAGAGGGCGTTGTAGTCCCTGAGCCTCTGGATAATTGGTGCCGGGCGACCCTCCGGCACCAATATTGGAAAGAGGAGGCTTATTGGTGTGCGAAGGCCGCCGATTGAGCAGGTGCTGCAAAGCCAATCGTGGTCGTTGCCGCGGCCGAAAGCGAGCCCGTATCGAGGCCGAAAGCTTCGCAGACCTGACGATAGCCAAGCGCGGTGAGCGAAACGAAAACGCGGCGACGGTCAGTGGGATCGACCTTGCGGGTGATGTAGCCATCCTTTTCCAGCCGGGTCAGGTAGCGCAGCACCGTGGTGAGCGGGATGCGTGATTCAACGCCGATGTCGGTGATGGCAAGGTTCATGCCCATGCGCTGTGCGCGTTCCAGTTCCAGAACAATGTCCCAAGCGGCATCACCAAAATAGTTGACGGTGAAGGCGCGCTCGCGGCGGCGGCGCAGGCGAAGCTCGGCATCGACCGGATGAAGCAGGGCCTCCGCACCGGGCGAGGCGATCCGCTGCGACAACGAATTGAGCGCAGTCATCGTCTGCGAGATGATCGATTGCATTTCGTCGTGCGATTTTTGAGACATGGACAATCTCCTTCGTTCCCGGAATGAGCGTTTTTGCGCTCTTTCCAGAGTGTTAAGCCTGTTAAATCCTCATGCCGGACGTTGTTTTGCGGTCCCGGCTCTCCGTTGAGAGGGACTGGTTCATGCCGCCTGGTGTTTGCGGGTGAAGCGTCAGCCTCTCTGTTGCCTCAATGGATACGAGTTGGTGGGAGTTTCCACCATATCGTAGATATACGCATCGGGGATTCTACGTAGTTTGGCTGGCAAATTCAGCGCACATAGCTTGCGCCGTTGATGTCAAGCACTGCGCCCGTCATTGAGGGCGGGGCCTGTAATGCGCAAAAACGCGCCATTTCGGCGACTTCATCGGGCATGGCGACGCGACCGAGGGGAATGTCTGCCAGAAGCTTGTCGCCGCCGCGGCTGGCCAGATAGTCATCCGCCATACCTGTCATCGTGAAGCCGGGGCAGATGGCAAAGGCCAATATGCCGTCCTTTGCATAGCCGCGCGCGATTGTTTTGGTCATGCCGACCATGCCCGCCTTTGACGCGGCATAATGCCAGTGCTGCGGCGAATCTCCGCGATAGGCCGCACGGCTGGCGATGTTGACGATGCGGCCTTGCGCCTTGCGCGCCTGCCAGTGAAGCACGGCGCGGCGGCAGAGCACGGCGCTTGCAGTGAGGTTGATCTGCATCGTGCGCTCCCAACCGGAGAGCCAGTCTGCCTCGTCACTGTCCAGCGGATTATTCTCGAACACGCCCGCATTGTTCACCAGCACATCGACTCGGTTGTCGAGCGCGGCGAGGGCACCCTCCCATAATTGGCCCGCGCCATCGGGTGTCGCGAGATCAAAATCCTTGGAGGAAACGGCAAAAACGCGAGCGTCTTCGGTGCGCAGACGGGCGGCGATGGCAGCGCCGATCCCGCGGGATGCGCCAGTCACGAGGATGTGTGCAGTCATGCTCTTGCTCTTAACCGAGTGGGTTCAGTTGGCAAAGGCGGTTGCGCCTGCTGACTGACGCGCTAAGGGGATGCCCGACGCGAAGACAAAAGACAGGGAAAGATCATGGCGCAAAACCGCGCAAGGCCAATCTCGCCGCACCTTTCGATCTGGAAATGGGGCGCGCATATGACGACCTCCATTGTCCACCGCATTACGGGCGACGGCATGGCCGTTGTTGGTGCAATGGTGCTTGTATGGTGGCTCACGGCTGCGGCCACGGGGCAGGAAAGCTATGATTATTTCCTCGCCTGCGCCGCAAGCCCCTTTGGACGCTTCGTCCTTGTCGGGCTGACCTGGGCGTTCTTTCAGCATCTTGCCTCAGGCCTTCGCCACCTCGTGCTTGATACGGGCGCGGGCTATGAACTTGTCACCAACCGCTTCTGGGCGCGTTTGACCTTCGTCTTCGGCGTTGTCGCAACCGCTGCCGTCTGGGGCTATCTTCTGTTCGTGAAGGGATAAGACGATGGGAACCGGAACAGGTCTCGGTCGCGTTCGCGGCCTTGGTTCGGCAAGGCATGGCGGCGGCCATTGGGTGCTCCACCGCATGACGGCGGTCAGCAATCTGCTGCTCATGCTGTGGCTGCTCTTCTCGCTGCTGCGTCTGCCTGCCTATGATTATCAGACGATCCGGCTCTGGCTGGAACAGCCGATTGTCGCCGTGCCGATGATCCTGCTCGTCGTCTCGGTCTTCTGGCACTTTCGCATGGGTCTTCAGGTGCTCATCGAAGATTATGTGCATGAAGAAGGCCTCAAGTTCGCAAGCCTCGTTGCGCTTACCTTCTACACCTTCGGCTCCGGCGCGCTTGCCGTGTTCGCCATTGCCAAGATCGCTCTGACAGGGACGGCCCACTGATGTCCGACGCTTACAAGATCATCGACCACACCTATGACGTCGTCGTCGTCGGCGCGGGCGGCTCTGGCCTGCGCGCGACGATGGGCGCTGCCGAAGCGGGCCTGAAAACGGCCTGCATCACCAAGGTGTTCCCCACACGCTCGCACACGGTGGCGGCGCAGGGCGGCATCGCAGCCAGCCTTGGCAACAACTCGCCCGATCACTGGACCTGGCATATGTATGACACCGTCAAGGGGTCGGACTGGCTGGGCGATCAGGACGCGATCGAATATATGGTGCGCGAAGCCCCGGCGGCGGTGTACGAACTGGAACACGCGGGCGTGCCCTTCAGCCGCAATGCCGATGGCACGATTTATCAGCGCCCCTTTGGCGGCCATATGCAGAATATGGGCGATGGCCCGCCGGTGCAGCGCACCTGCGCCGCGGCAGACCGCACCGGCCACGCCATGCTGCACGCGCTCTACCAGCAGTCGCTGAAATATGACGCGGACTTCTACATCGAATATTTCGCGCTCGACCTCATCATGGAAGATGGCGCGTGCCGTGGCGTGATCGCCATGTGCATGGAAGATGGCACCATCCACCGTTTCCGCGCGCAATCGGTCGTGCTGGCAACGGGCGGCTATGGCCGTGCCTATTTCTCGGCGACCTCGGCGCACACCTGCACGGGCGATGGCGGCGGCATGGTGCTGCGCGCGGGCCTGCCGTTGCAGGATCTTGAATTCGTCCAGTTCCACCCGACCGGCATTTACGGCGCGGGCGTGCTCATCACCGAAGGCGCACGCGGCGAGGGCGGATACCTCACCAATTCCGAAGGTGAGCGCTTCATGGAGCGCTATGCCCCGTCGGCCAAGGACCTCGCCTCGCGCGATGTCGTGTCGCGTTCGATGGCGATGGAAATGCGCGAAGGCCGCGGCGTCGGCCCCAATAAGGACCATATCTACCTCCACCTCGATCACATCGACCCCAAGGTGCTGGCAGAACGCCTGCCGGGCATCACCGAAAGCGGCAAGATCTTTGCGGGCGTTGATCTCACGCGCCAGCCGCTGCCGGTCTGCCCCACGGTCCACTATAATATGGGCGGTATTCCGTGCAACTATCACGGTCAGGTCGTCACCAAGCGCGATGGCAATGACGATGCGGTCGTCCCCGGCCTTTATGCCGTGGGCGAAGCGGCGTGCGTTTCGGTCCATGGCGCAAACCGCCTTGGCTCCAACTCGCTGATCGACCTTGTCGTGTTCGGCCGCGCAACCGGCCTGCACCTGAAGGAAACGCTCAAGGCGGGCGCTGCGCAAAAGGCGCTGCCCAAGGATTCGGCAGACCTCGCGCTCGCGCGTGTCGACAAATATCGCAACGCCAAGGGCGGCTCGCCCACCGCGCAGATCCGCCTCGATATGCAGCACACGATGCAGAAGCACTGCGCCGTATTCCGCGATAGCGCGCTTCTGTCCGAAGGCGTTGAACTGATGGCCAAGGTCAACAAGCGGATGGAAGATGTTGCGATTACGGATCGCAGCCTTATCTGGAACACCGACCTTGTTGAAACGCTGGAACTCGACAACCTGATGTCGCAGGCCGTGTGCACCATTGTGAGCGCGGAAAACCGCAAGGAATCGCGCGGCGCCCATGCGCATGAGGACTTCCCCGACCGCGACGACGCCAACTGGATGAAGCACACCATCAGCTGGTTTGAAGGCTGGGGCGGCGCAGGCGGCAAGGTGACGCTCGATTACCGCGCGGTGCACGATTACACGCTCACCGACGAGGCCGAATATATAAAGCCCAAGGCGCGCGTTTACTGATCGGGGCCTGCCGCGTTCATATGGCGTCAAGGTGCGCGGCCCTAGGCCACGCGCCGGAAAGCTTTTCGCTTTCGCGTCATGGAGCCGGTCTATGCCCCGATATTCACCTGTCCTTCTCATTGCCCTACTGGCAGCGATGCCTGCCGCCGCGCAGCCGGTGCCCAGAGGTGCGGATTGGGGCGGGGAAGGCTGGAACAGCGCCGATGGCCGTCAGGGCTGGGGCGCACAGCCCTCACCGCGTGACAGCCGCCTGGCGGCCCGCCAGCGGCGTGGCGAGGACAGCCGCGAAGGGCAGGTCCGCGTCACGAAATTCGTCGCGGAGGATGCGGGCGATGCGCTCGGCCATGGCAAGATCGCCGTGCAGGCAATGGCGGGCACCACGCCAGAAGCGCGCGATCAGGCGACTTACGAAGCCGCCCTTGTCGATCAGCTGGTGAAAGCGGGCTATGACACCGCAACGCCCGACCCCAAGGGCGGGCAGGTGCTGGAAATCCGCATCGTCCGCGATGTTCTGCGTCCCGAAGAACAGAAGCGCAATCCGGTGAGCGGTGAAGTGATGGTGGGTGCCTCCAACCATGGCACGATGACGGGCATGGCGCTCAATCTGGATTTCACCAAGCCCAAAAAGGCGCTGCTTTCCATCAAGCTTGAAGCGCGCATCCGGGATCGCGTGACCGACAAGCCGCTTTGGGAAGGTCGCGCCGAAATCGCCACGCGCGAGGGCGACAAGCATTGGGACGAAACGCAGATCGCCAACCGTTTGGCAGCGGCCTTGTTCGAAAAATTCCCGCAACCGATGACGGACGGCATGGCGCGGTAGCGTTCGGAGCTATAAATCGGCACCACTTCTCCGTTGGTGCTGAGCTTGTCGAAGCACAGTCCTTCTGGGCGCCGCAGCCCACAGCTTCAGCCCACCCCGCTGCGACCAGGTTCGGCTGCGCCTCACCAAGTCTCGCACCCCTCCCGCAAGCGGTTGGGGTTGGGGCAGGGCCTTCACCCAAACTCAAACCCTATTTCGCTTTCCTACACACTGTCCCTTTCGCCATGCCGGTGTCTTGCATCACGGGAGACAGGCTATGCGATTGACGGATTGGCACCAAACAAAGGACCGCGCTTCGACAGGCTCAGTGGCAACGGTGTTGATGGCATTCCTGAATACCGTTTGGACTGAGCTTGTCGAAGTCCTGTCCTTCCTAATGATTTGGGCCGCGTGGAACCCGAAGTCCCCTTCACCCACGCAAATCCAGCCCGCAGGGGCCTCAACTTCCTCCACTTCCAGATTGACGGCCCGATTATCGCGGGCATTGTCCGCGCGCGCCACGCTCGCTAAGGCACCCCGGAAATCCGGCCCAACAGGACATTGCCCATGACCGTCACCATCCGCGAATCCGACATCATCGACAGCGTTGCCGACGCGCTTCAATATATCAGCTACTTCCACCCGATGGATTATATCCGCGCGCTGGGGGAAGCTTATAAGAAGGAGCAGGGGCCTGCCGCGCGCGATGCGATTGCGCAGATTCTCACCAACAGCCGGATGTGCGCGGAAGGCCATCGCCCGATCTGTCAGGATACCGGCATCGTCACCATCATCGTCAAATGGGGCCAGCAGTGCGTGCTCGACTCTGCACGCCCGCTTCAGGAAGTGATCGACGAGGGCGTGCGCCGCGCCTATCTCCACCCGGAGAACAAGCTGCGCGCTTCTATCCTTGCCGATCCCGCCTTCACGCGCGTCAACACCAAGGACAATACGCCCTCGGTCGTCCATCTTGAAATGGTGCCCGGTGACAAGGTGACGTTTGACGTGGCGGCCAAGGGGGGCGGGTCTGAAAACAAGACCAAGTTCAAGATGATGAACCCCGGCGATTCCATTGTTGATTGGGTGCTGGAAATGGTGCCGCAAATGGGCGCTGGCTGGTGCCCGCCGGGGATGCTGGGCATCGGCATTGGCGGCACGGCAGAAAAGGCGATGGTGCTGGCCAAGGAAAGCCTGATGGGCAGCATCGACATGGCCGAACTGAAGGCGCGCGGGCCGCAGAACGACATTGAGCGGCTGCGCATCGAGATTTTTGACAAGGTCAACGCACTCGGCATCGGCGCACAGGGCCTTGGCGGTCTGGCGACCATCCTTGATGTGAAGATCATGGATTACCCCACGCACGCGGCCTCCAAGCCGGTGGCGATGATCCCCAATTGCGCCGCCACGCGCCACGCGCACTTCACGCTGGATGGCTCTGGCCCGAAATATCTCGAAACGCCCAATCTTGATGATTGGCCCAAGGTGGAATGGGCACCTGACAGTGCGGCCAAGCGCGTTGATCTGGATGCGCTTACGCCCGCCGATGTGCAGGGCTGGAAGGCGGGCGACCGTCTGCTGCTCAACGGCAAGATGCTCACGGGGCGCGATGCCGCGCACAAACGCATCAAGGATATGCTCGCCAAGGGCGAAGAACTTCCCGTCAGCTTCAAGGGGCGGATGATCTATTATGTCGGCCCGGTTGATCCGGTGGGCGAAGAAATCGTCGGCCCGGCAGGCCCGACGACCGCGACCCGCATGGACAGCTTCATGGACATGATGCTGGAACAGGGCCTGCTTGGCTGCGTCGGCAAGGCAGAGCGCGGGGCGGCCGCCACGCAGGCAATCGCCAAGCACAAATCGGCCTATCTCATGGCCGTTGGCGGTGCTGCCTATCTCGTTGCCCGTGCGATCAAGGACAGCAAGGTCGTCGGCTTTGAAGACCTTGGCATGGAAGCGATCTACGAGTTTGAAGTGAAGGACTTCCCCGTGACTGTCGCCGTCGACAGCAGCGGCGAGAATGTTCACACCACGGCACCGCTCATCTGGAAAAAGAAGATCGCGGACGAAGGGTTGCTTGAACCGGCGGGATAAACCACCGGCAATCAAAAGGGGAGGAGAGCCAAATGCCTGACATCATATTGCACCATTATGAGGCGTCGCCTTTTGCTGAACTCGCGCGTGTCGCGCTCGGCATGAAGAAGTTGCGGTGGCGCTCGGTCATCATCCCCAACATGATGCCCAAGCCCGATCTGGTTGAATTGACCGGGGGCTATGCCCGCACGCCCGTTCTCCAGATCGATGCCGAAATCTACTGCGATACCGCGGCCATTCTCGGCGCACTGGAGGCGTTTCAGCCAAATCCCAGCTTTTACCCGGCACCGCTTGGCAGCCTGCACCGCATGATCGCGGGCTGGACTGGTTCGGGGCAATTTGCAGCCCATGTTGGCGCGGCAATGCGGAACGTGCCGCCCGACATTCTTGGGCCGGGCTTTGCCGCAGATCGCAAGCGCCGATTTGTTGGCTTTGATTTTGATATGATGCCCGTAGTGGCACCGCACCTGGAAACCCAGGTGATCGCCGCCGCCGATTGGCTTGAAGACGTGCTTTCAGACGGCCGCAGCTTCATCGGTGGGGACCTGCCGGGGCATGGCGATCTGGGTCTCTACATGAACCTCTGGTTCCTTAGTGCCCTGCCGTTCGCACAGGCATTTGCAGAGAGCGTCTTCTCGCGCGCGAAGCTCTTGGCATGGTTCAACCGGATTCGAGATATTGGCCATGGTGATGTCGTGAACTCGACCAGCGAAGAAGCGATAGCGATTGCGGCTGCAGCGGCTCCGGTCGATCTCGCTGGTCCGGTCGAAGCCGGACAGTCTGTTGGCCAAATGGTTATGATCCGAACAGAGCAGTCTGGCGATGAGCCGGTTTCCGGCAAATTGCTCCGCTGTGGCACGGGCGGCATCACCATTCGTCGTGAAAGCGGTCGGGCAGGGCAGGTGAACGTCCATTTCCCCCGCATCGGGCAAATTGTGCTGCCGGGCTGATCGTTTGCTTCGGTGATCTGGCTCCCTGCCACTTTTCTTGCCGCGCTTTTCCAGTCGTGGCGGACGGCGGTGCAGCAGCGCGTGCGGGCAACGCTGTCGCTCAATGCGGCGGGGCTGGTGCGCTATCTTTATGGGCTTCCCATCGGGATCGCGCTGCTGGGCGGCTATATGGGCGCAACCGGAAAGGCTCTGCCTGATATGGGTCCAGCCTTTCTCCCCTATGCGCTGGCGGCGGGCTTTGCGCAGATCATCGGCACCAATTTGCTGCTGATGGCCTTTGGCTATCGCAACTATGTGGCGGGCACCGCCTTTGCCAAAACCGAGGCGCTGCAAGGTGCAATCCTTGCCATGGTGATGCTTGGTGAGCATCTGAGCCTTGTCACATGGGCAGGCATTGCGATTGGCGTGGCGGGTGTGATGGTTGTTTCAGCTGGTGGCGCGCGGCTGCGGGCGGCTGATCTTGTTCAGCCCGCCGCCTTGTGCGGGCTGGGGGCGGGGCTTGGCTTTACGCTCACCTCGATTTTCGTGAAATCGGCGACCTTCGACATCGCGAGCCAAGACAAGGTGCTCGCCGCCCTTGTCGCGCTGGTTGCGGTGCAGGCGGGGCAGGCGCTGATGCAGGGCAGCTATGTTGTGCTGCGGGAGCCGCAAGAGTTGCCCAAGGTGTTCGCCACCTGGCGCACATCGGGGCAGGTGGGGCTGCTGGCGGCACTTGGTTCTGCCTGCTGGTTTACGGGATTTGCAACCGCGCCCGTCGCGCTGGTGCGCGCGGTGGGGCAGGTGGAGGTTATCTTCACCTTCGGGTTCAGTCGCTTATATCTCAAGGAGCGCCTGCACCGTCATGACGTCATCGGCCTTGTCCTTATCGGCATCGGCGTTGCAACCGCGCTTGCAGGCGGGGGGTGAACCATCGGGAAACCACGTGCTGCAACCAATTGGCAAGGCGAATTGTATGAAGGCGACATCGTGACAGGGGGCACGGTGGGGAAATGCAGGACGGCACGACGTCAAAGCGCGTCAAGACGCAGACGCGCATCCTTCATTATGAAAAGGAGTTGAAGGCGCTGTTGCGCGCGCAGCTTGAAAAGGTCGAGCCGGGGCTTGTCGCCGATGATGGCGGACGTGAGCGGGAGGTTGCAAGCGGCCGGATCGACATCACCGCGCGCGATGCCGATGGCAATTTTGTGGTCATCGAACTGAAAGTGGGGCCATGCCCCACGGGCGCGCTGGAGCAGGTGCTGGGCTATTCAAGCGATCTGGAGGAGGAAACGGGTCTCAGATGCCGCGCGGTTCTGGTGGCGTCAGAATTTTCGCAGCGTCAGCGCGCTGCCGCCAAGCGCGCCCGCGATGTTCATCTTGTCACCTATCAGGTTGAACGGATGGACTTTGGCGGGTGAAGTGATGTTGCAATCCAGATCGAATCGGTCTAATTCAATTTTCGCGGGCCGGGCCCCTCTGGCGATTGCTTTTTTGCAATCGTGATGTCGGACCGCATCGGGTAACTCCGGTGCGATTTGGACAGAGGCAGAACGCCGCATTTCCCAACGCTCGGACGCACCCGATTGAGCAACCTGATTGTTCAATGGAGTGGCGACGATGAGTTCGACGTTTTTCAAATTGCTGTTGAAACACCAGCGCCTTGATGAGGCTCTGCATCTGGAGCGGCACCGGCGTTGGCCGGATGTGTTTCGCATCCAGAAACTCTCCAGAATGAAGCAGGCGGTAAAGTCCCGCCTCAACAGCCTTTCGGCAGGCGCCACACGCAGCGTGGCGGCCTGATCCGGTCGGCTGGCGGCAGGCCGCACCCCTCCCCCTCAACTGGCCGCCGCCAGCCGACAACCCGGCTTCAATCTGGAAATCTAAAAGGACATTCCAATGGAATTTCTGATGATCGACTGGCTGGGAACGCCAGTCTGGTTCTGGCTGGCCTTTGTTGGCCTCGTTGCCGCCTTGACGGCGTTTGACCTCGGTGTCCTCCACAAAGAAGACCGCGAGATGGGCATTGGTGAAAGCCTCAAGCTCTCGGCTTTCTATATCGGTATCGCCATGGTGTTCGGCGCATGGATATGGGTGGAAAAGGGTGCCGATCTCGGCATGAGATATTATACCGGCTTCTTCATCGAAAAGGCGCTGTCGATCGACAATGTCTTCGTC
>CALMVA010000079.1 GCA_937873035.1 uncultured Sphingomonadaceae bacterium
AATAGTGCTGCAGGCGGTTCGGGTTCTCGCCATAGCGGCCATCGGTCGGGCGGCGCGAGGGCTGCACATAGGCGGCGTTCCAGCTTTCCGGCCCCAGCGCGCGCAGCGTCGTCGCGGGGTGGAATGTCCCCGCGCCCATGCGCATATCATAAGGCTGAAGGATGACGCAGCCCTGCTTTCCCCAATAGGAATGAAGGGTCAGGATGAGGTCCTGAAAACTCAAGGATTGATTGTCCGCCGGCATGGCCGCGCCTTTGGCCGATGGGGCCGCGACGGTCAAGGAAATCGCGCGCGGGAATCGCCTTGACGAGGCGATCATGAAGGCCCAGCCTCGCTCCATAACAATCCGGGCCTGATCCCGGACTGGAGAGCGATGCGGAAACGGGTGGCCCTGTGCGCCATGACGGCATTTTTCGCCCTGATCCTCGCGCAAGCGGGCGTTGCGGGCACGCCCGTTCGGTCATCTGACGCGCAACCAGCCGCCATCCTTGATCCGCGCCCCGCGCTCTGGAAGATCGCGGATGCTGACACGACGATCTATCTCTTCGGCACCACCCATGCGCTGCCCAAGGGCTTTCGCTGGCAATCCGCCCCCCTTCGCGCCGCCATAAAGGCGGCTGACGAGCTGGTGCTGGAAACGGTCGATTCGCCCGAAGCAAACAAGAAGGCCGAAGGAGCGGTGGACGATACGATCAACCCCGTGGTCGAGAATCGCTCCATCCTGTCGCGCGTCGCCCCCGCCAAGCGCGCCGCCCTTGAAGCCGCCATCGCCCGCACCGACTTCCCACGCCAATTCTACGATGCCATGCCGACCTGGATGGCAAGCCTTGTGCTCGCCGTTGAAAACATGAGCAAGGACGGCCTTACACAGGACAATGGCGTGGAAGCCGTGCTGCAAAAGGATTTCACCCGCCGCCACCGCCCCGTGCGTGCTGTGGAAGATGGCAGCGCGGTGCTGCGCAAGTTCCATGCGCTGTCTGAAGACGCGCAGGCAAAGATGCTGGAAGATACGCTGGAAGACATGGGCGCAACGCCGCCCGGCGCGCCAAGCGAGAATGATATGGCCTGGGCACGCGGCGATACGTCTCACCTCGATGCAGACTTTACCGAGGCAAAGCTTGGACCGGAGCTTTACGACGTGCTCGTCCGCCAGCGGAACGCCGCCTGGCTCGGCTGGCTCGCACAACGGATGGAAAAGCCCGGCACGGTGCTGTTTGCGGTGGGCGCAGGCCATCTGGCCGGGCCGGATTCGCTCCAGCATCAGCTCGCCAGCAAGGGCTGGATCGCAACCCGCGTCGATTGAGGCTTTCCTTGCCCGCGCACTGCCCGCATAAACGGGCGATGCGACCCCTCTTCCTCGGCCTTGCCGGACTTCTCCTTGTTTCGGCGAGCGACCCTGCCCCCGCCCCCATCATCGCCAAGCCCGCACTCTGGAAAGTCGCGGATGCCGATACGACGATCTACCTGTTCGGCACGATCCATATGCTCAAACCCGGCACGCGCTGGTTTGACGGGAAAATCAGGACCGCGTTTGATTCGTCGCAGGAACTCGTCATCGAGATGATCGAGCCTGCGCCGGGCGACGCGCAGCGCATCGTCATCTCGCACGCGATTGACCCCGATGGCCCGCCGCTGACCAGCAAGCTGACACCAGCTGACGCGGAAAAATATCGCGCGGCGCTCCACTCCGCGGGGCTTGCAGCGGAGAGTTACGAACAGTTCCAGCCCTGGTTCGTCTCCACGCTGGTCGCGCTGCTGCCCATGCAGAAGCTGGGCTACGACCCCAGCATTGGCGCGGAAAAAACGCTCGTCGCCGAAGCGAAAAAGGCGCAGAAAAAGCTTGGCGCGCTGGAAACGATGGAACAGCAGATCGGCTTTTTCGCCAATCTGCCCGAAGCCCAGCAAATCCGCTTTCTCAACAGCGCGGTGCGCGAACTGCCTGAAGCCGACAAATCGGCCGACCGGATGGTGGGAGATTGGGCAAAGGGCCAGCCCGACAAGCTGGCGCGCGTGATGAACGAGGGCATGGACGATATGCCTGAAATCAAAAAAGTCCTGCTCACCAGCCGCAATGCGCGCTGGGCGGACTGGATTGCCAAACGGCTCGACACGCCGGGCACCATCTTCATCGCGGTCGGCGCGGGCCATCTGGCGGGCAAGGATAGCGTGCAATCACTGCTGAAGACGAAAAAGCTGAAGGCGGTGCGGATCAACTAATCTCTGCGGCCATGGCCATTGGCCCGCCCGCGCTTGCATTTCACGCGAAATTCGCCTAGGCGCGCGCACTTCCGCTATGGTCATCCCTGGAGGCGTGGCGGGAAAGACAACTCTTTTTACGGAGAAATATCATGAGCGATCAGCTGACGCTGTCGGCCGAAGCGCGCGAGCGGAATGGCAAGGGAGCCTCCCGCGCACTGCGTAATTCGGGCCGCGTCCCCGCCGTCATTTACGGCAACAACGAAGACCCCGCCTCGATCCACATCGAAGAAAAGCTTCTGATGAAGGCGCTGCACACGGGCCACTTCATGAACTCGGTCATCATGATCGAAGTCGGTGGCAAGGAAGTGCGCACGCTCGCCAAGGATGTGGCCTTCCACCCGGTGACTGATCGCCCGCTCCACGCCGACTTCCTGCGCATCGGTGAACACACCGAAGTGCACGTTGAAGTTCCCGTCCACTTCATCGACGAAGATACTTCGCCGGGCATGAAGCGCGGTGCCGTGCTCAACATCGTCCGCCACGAGCTTGAACTCGTGTGCGACGCGGCGCTCATCCCCGAAGACATCAAGATTTCGCTTGCCGGTCTTGATGTCGGCGCGTCGATCCACATCAGCCATGTGCAGCTTCCGGCCGGTGCCAAGAGCGCGATCACTGATCGTGACTTCACCATCGCCACGCTGGTTGCCCCTTCGGGCCTGAAGTCGGCCGAAGGCGACACGACCAAGGCTGAAGGCTAACCAGCCCTTCGGCCAACGACGTCATGCCAGCGCAGGCTGGCATCTTATTGACCATGAGACCCCGGCCTTCGCCGGGGTGACGTTTTTGGGGCATAAGCGATGCAAATCTGGGCAGGCCTCGGAAATCCCGGCGCGCAATACGCCATGCACCGCCACAATGTGGGGTTCATGGTTGCCGACGTGATTGCCGAGGCCTTCTCATTTTCGCCCTGGAAATCACGCTTTCAGGGCAGCGCGTGCGAAGGCCGCATCGGCACAGACAAGGTGCTGCTGCTCAAGCCCGCAACCTTCATGAACGAAAGCGGCCGCAGCATTGGAGAGGCGATGCGCTTCTTCAAGCTCGATACGGGCGATGTAACCGTCTTTTATGACGAGCTGGACCTTGATCCCTTTCGCGTGAAGGTAAAGCGTGGCGGCGGGGCTGCCGGGCATAATGGCATCCGCTCCACGATTGCGCATATTGGCGAAAATTTTCGCCGCGTGCGCCTTGGCATTGGCCATCCCGGCCATAAGGAACGCGTGACGGGCCATGTGCTCGGCAACTTTGCCAAGGCAGAAATGGATGATCTGGCCCATATGCTCGGCGCGGTTTCCGCCGAAGCGAAGTGGCTGGCAGATGGTGACGACGTTCGCTTCATGAACGACGTTGCGATGCGATTGCAGAAGGACTGAATTCGATGGGTTTCAAATGCGGTATCGTGGGCCTTCCCAATGTCGGCAAGTCGACGCTGTTCAACGCGCTTACGGAAACGCAGGCCGCGCAAGCCGCCAACTATCCCTTCTGCACGATCGAGCCGAATGTCGGCAACGTGGCAGTGCCTGATCCGCGCCTCGACATCATCGCGAGGATTGGCGGCAGCCAGAAGATCATCGAAACGCAGTTGAGCTTTGTCGATATTGCAGGGCTTGTTCGCGGCGCGTCCAAGGGCGAAGGCCTTGGCAACCAGTTTCTGGCCAACATCCGCGAGGTGGACGCCATCGTCCATGTTCTGCGCTGCTTCATCAATGATGACATCCAGCACGTCGACAACAAGATCGACCCGATTTCGGACGCCGAAACGGTCGAGACGGAGCTGATGCTGGCCGACCTTGAAAGCCTCGAAAAGCGCGTGCCCAACCTTCAGAAAAAGGCCGCACAGGGCGATAAGGAATCAAAGGTTGCCGCAGCCGTGCTGGGCAAGACGCTTGATCTGCTGCGCGACGGCAAGCCCGCGCGCCTGACCGAGCGCAGCGACGTGGAGGAAGAAAAAGCCTTTCAGCAGGCGCAGCTCCTCACCTCAAAGCCAGTGCTTTACGTCTGCAACGTCGATGAAGGTTCGGCTGCGAGCGGCAACGAGCTTTCGGCCAAGGTGTTTGCAAAGGCCAAGGCCGAAGGCGCCGAAACTGTTGTCGTTTCCGCCGCCATCGAAGCCGACATCGTGACGATGCCGGTGGAAGACCGCACCGAATTTCTCGCTGATCTCGGCCTCACCGAAACCGGCCTCGCTCGCGTGATCCGTGCGGGCTATGAGCTTTTGCACCTCATCACCTTCTTCACCGTCGGCCCCAAGGAAGCCCGCGCATGGACCGTGTTCAAGGGCGCCCGCGCGCCGCAGGCGGCAGGCGTGATCCACACCGACTTTGAAAAGGGCTTCATCCGCGCCGAGACGATGGCCTATCAGGACTATGTCGACCACAATGGCGAAGCAGGCGCGAAGGAGGCCGGCAAGTGGCGCTCGGAAGGCAAGGACTATGTGGTCCATGATGGCGACATCATGCTTTTCCGCTTCAATGTCTGAGGCGGGGTAGCCTTGCTGCTCTCTCATTTACCCTGCCCGCCTCCGCTCTCCCTCCTTCGTTTGGGCTGAGCTTGTCGAAGCCCTGCCCTTTCTTCGGTGCGAGCGGCACATTCCAAGTCTAGCGAAGAACAGCCGTTGACCTTCGGTCGCCTGCGGCCCCGACAGGCTCAGGGCGAGCGGAGCTGGGCGACGAGGCAGCCCATTTGACCTGAATCAAGGCGCTTTCATCGCATCTCCTTCACACACAAGGTGAAGAGGAGACTGTTTGATGGATGCGCCGACCACACCCATGACGCCCTATGACCGAATTGGGGGCGAACCCGCCATCCGTAAGCTTGTCGACCGCTTCTACGACCTGATGGACAGCGACCCGCATTATGCGGAACTGCGCGCCATGCATGAGGAAGACATCTTCCCCATGCGCGCCTCGCTGACGGGCTTTCTGACCGCGTGGATGGGTGGCCCCCGGACCTGGTATGAAGAGCGCAACGGCGCGTGCATCATGTCGATCCATTCCAAGCTGGGTATCGGCAAGGACACGGCGATGCAGTGGGTTGCCGCCATGGGACAGGCCGCCAAGGACACGATCAACGACGCGCCCTTTGCCGAGGCGATGATGCAGGCCTTTGCCGCCATGTCGAGCGGCATGGCCCGCAACAAGAGCGCAGACGACGCCTGACAAAAGCCTCTTCCCCTTGCGCTTTCCGTTAACGTAAGAAGGAAGGCGTGAGGAGAAGTCGATGCAGTATCTGGAAGACATCAAGGTTGGCGCAAAGGCGAGCTTTGGCCGCTATGACGTGACGCGTGACGAAGTTCTGGACTTCGCGCGCAAATATGATCCCCAAGCCTTCCACCTTGATGACGAGGCAGCGGCCAAGACGCATTTTGGGCGGATTTCCGCGAGCGGCTGGCACACCTGCGCGATGACGATGGCAATGCTCGTCGAAAATCTGAAGAAGAACCGGCAGGCAGGCCTCGGATCACCCGGCCTTGATGAACTGCGCTGGCTGAAGCCGGTTTATCCCGGCGATACGCTGCGCGTCGAATCCGAGATCATCGACGTCCGTCCCTCGCGCTCGCGCCCCGAAATGGGCAGCACGCGCGCAAAGGTGACGGTGTTCAACCAGAAGGATGAGCCGGTGATGTCGCTCATTTCCATCGGCCTTGTGGCGACGCGACCGAAAGAGTGAGCGGCAAGCGGCGGTTTAATCCGCCTTTTTGGCGACGCCGACGAGCGCGGGGCGCAACAGCCGGTCTTTAATCATGTAGCCGGCCTGCATTTCCTGCACGATTGTGCCGGGTTCCGCATCGCTCGGAATTTCGACCATGGCCTGATGCTGATTGGGGTCGAGCAGCAGGCCGATGGCGGCAATACGCGTAATGCCATTGCGCTCGAACACGGCGGAAAGCTCGCGCTGCGTGGCCTCCAGCCCGATGACGAGCGGCTTGGTGCCTTCTTCCTCACGCATCGCGGCGGGCATGGCATCAAGCGCGCGCGACAGATTGTCGGCGACCGACAGGATGTCGCGGGCAAAGTTGGTGGCGGCATAAGCGCGCGCGTCCTGCGCATCCTTTTCAAGGCGGCGGCGCACATTCTGTGTTTCGGCCTGCGCATAGAGAATCTGCTGGCGCGCCTCTTCCAACTCGCCAAGCAGCGCGCCCAGCGGATCGGCTTCTGCCACATTTTCTTCAGGTTGCGCGTCGTTCTTCAACTCTTCGTCGCTCATTACGTCATCAATCTCGTGAGGGTTTGTGCTGTGAAATCAACCATGGGGACGACACGGGCGTAATTCAAGCGCGTGGGGCCGATTACGCCCACAACGCCCACAACGCGTCCGTCCCGACCATGATAGGGCGCCGCTATCACCGAAGACCCCGAAAGCGCAAACAGCTTGTTCTCGGAGCCGATGAAAACCTTGGTTGAGGCGCCGTCGCGCGCGCTTTCCAGAAGCCGGGCGATGTCTTCCTTGCCTTCGATCTCGTCGAGAAGCTGGCGGACGCGATCCAGATCGGCCGCCGCCGCATCGTCGAGCAGATGTGCAGCGCCGCGCACGATGAGCACAGGCCGGTGCGCGCCATCCTCACTCAAGACCGCAATGCCCCGGCGGACAAGGTCTTGCGCGACGGTATCAAGAACGGCGCGCTCGCGCTCGATTTCACTCACCAGCGCCCGCGAGGCATCAGCGAGCGTGCGGCCCGCAAGCCGCGCGGTGATGAAATTGCCCGCCTCGACCAGCGCCGATACGGGCAGGCCAAGCGGCACATCGACAATCCGGTTTTCAACCGAACCGTCATCGCCCACCAGCACGGCAAGCGCCTGCGTTGGCCCCAGCGGCACGAAGTTGAACTGGCGTAGCCGTGGCTCGCGTGCGGGCACCATGACGACGCCTGCGCATTGCGAAAGACCAGAGAGCGTGGCGGTGGCGGCGGCGAGCGCCTCCTCAATAGGGCCGCCCTGCCCCACGCGCGCCTCGATGACGGCGCGTTCGTCCGCCGTGGGTTCTGCCGCCTGCATCATGCCATCGACAAAGAGTCGCAGGCCAATCTCGGTCGGCATCCGGCCCGCAGAGGTGTGCGGTGCAGCCAGCAGCCCCAGTTCTTCCAAATCCTGCATCACATTGCGGATCGAGGCGGGCGAAAGGTTCATGCCACCAAGCCGGGAGATGGTCCGCGAGCCAACCGGCGCGCCTGTGCCGAGATAGGATTCGACCACGACCCGGAAAACATCGCGCGCGCGGTCCGTCAGTTCATGCACAGGCGTGGTCATGACACCGATTTAGGAAGCCCTCCCCCCGTTCCGCAAGCCCTGCGCATCAGGCGGCCAGCCTCATCCTGAAAAATTCAAGAATTTCATCGCGCGCCTCAACGGTCGGATGCCCTTCCTCATCCACGAGATGCAGCGTGACGACGCTGTGCGGGTTCTTCATCGGGGCATTGGGGTTCGCCGCGCTGTCGGGCAGCACGCGGCCTTCAAAGCGATCTCCCAGCGCCTCGGCATAAGCGGCGAAACGCTCAGCCCGGCAAAAACTGTCGCCTTCGAAGCGATAGGCGCGCACGGTGAGGTCTTCCGCCTCCATCCGCGCTTTCACCGCCGCCAGTTCATCGGGTGAGATGTGCATCCCCGCCGGATTGTTGAGCGGAAGCGAGGGCTGCGCAAGGACCGGCGCAAGCATCGCCTTTTCGAGCATCATCGAGAGCGCGAAATTGCCGGTGAAGCACATACCGATGGCCCCCACGCCCTTGCCGCCGCTTTCCTGATGCGCCTGCGCCGCCAGCGCGCGCAGCCACTGCGTCACGGGGCTGGAGGCGTTCGACGCAAAGGCGCGAAATTCGCGGCTGATGCAGGCGCGCGCAATGTTGCGCAGCGCCATGCCCGTTGTCGGCACCGCGCCATCGCGGCCAAAAAGATGCGGCATATAAACGGTGAAGCCCGCATCACGCACCCAGCGCGCAAACCGCGCGACATGAGGGCTGATGCACGGCATTTCGGTCATCACGATCACCGCAGGATCGTTGCCCGCCACATAGACGCGCTTCGTTTTGCCGCCGAGCGTGATTTCCCGATGCGCGAAATCCTCCAGCGGGTCTGCCCGGTTCAAGTCACGATCAACCATGCACGTGCGCTGCCTTGCCCTGTTCCATGATTTTCATGACCTCCCTCCCTTGAGGGCTGGTCTCGCGCCGCCCTGCCCGCTAGATGCGCCCAAACCCCAGAAAAGGACAATAGACTTATGCGCCCTTCCGGCCGCGCCCCAGATCAGATGCGCGAAATCTCGATCGAACCCCATTTCACCAAGCACGCCGAAGGTTCGGTGCTGGTGAGCTTTGGCGACACGCGCGTGCTCGTCACCGCCAGCATTGAAGAACGCGTTCCCCCTTTCCTGCGCGGCAAGGGTGAAGGCTGGGTCACGGCAGAATATGGGATGCTCCCCCGCGCGACCCACACGCGCGGCAGCCGTGAAGCAGCCAAGGGCAAACAATCTGGCAGAACGCAAGAAATTCAGCGCCTTATTGGTCGCTCCTTGCGTGCGGTGGTTGATCTGAAGGCGCTTGGCGAGCGCCAGATCACGCTCGATTGCGACGTGATCCAGGCCGATGGCGGCACGCGCACGGCCTCCATTTCGGGCGCATGGGTGGCCCTGCGCCTTGCCGTCGATAAGCTGATGGCCAACGGCCAGCTTGAAAAAGACCCGATTGAACAGCAGGTTGCGGCCATCAGCTGCGGCATCTTCAACGGAACGCCCGTGCTTGATCTCGACTATATCGAAGACTCAAATGCGGGCGCCGATGCAAACTTCGTGCTGCTCTCCAACGGCAACATTGCCGAAGCACAGGCGACGGCTGAAGGCGAAACCTATGATGAAGAAGCACTGCTGCGCCTTCTGCGCCTCGCTCGCATCGGCTGCACACGCATCTTTGAAGCGCAGCTGAAGGCGGTTGGCCGCTAAAATGTCGCGCAAGCTCTCCCCCGGCAAGCTGGTGATCGCCAGCCATAATCAGGGCAAGGTCCGCGAAATCCGCGATCTTCTTACCCCTTATGGCATCGAGCCGATTTCAGCGGGAGAGCTTGGCCTGCCAGAGCCGGAGGAAACCGGCACGACCTTTGCCGAAAATGCACTGCTCAAGGCGCGCGCTGCGGCCAGTGCAGGCCACCCCGCCCTGTCCGACGATAGCGGGCTGGAAGTGGCCGCGCTGGGCGGACGCCCCGGCGTTTACACTGCCGACTGGGCCGAGCGGCAATGGTTTGAAGGCGAACCGGGCCGGGATTGGTATATGGCGATGGGCAAGGTGGAAGGCCTGCTGGCCGAACAAGGCCCAAGCGTTGACCGCGCTGCCGCCTTTGTCTGCACGCTCGCGCTCGTCTGGCCCGATGGGCATGAAGAAGTCTTTGAAGGCCGCGTGGACGGCAGCCTCACCTGGCCCCCGCGCGGCACGCTGGGCTTTGGCTATGACCCCGTGTTTGTGCCCACCGGCAGCCCCCGAACCTTCGCCGAAATCGCCCCCGAAGCGAAACACGCCGTGAGCCATAGGGCGGATGCGTTCAGGAAGCTGGTGGCGGCGGTTTTTTAGGGGCTTTGGCGTGCTCCCCGCCCGCCCTCATCCCCTGCGATCCGTCATGCCAGCGCAGGCTGGCATCTCCGTGGCCCAGCCACTTGTGCCCGTCGCGGCGCGCACATAGAGATGCCAGCTAGCGCGGGCATGACGGTGTGGCGGGCTTCCTCCAACCTCAATTCGCCGCGCCATCCGCTCAAGCCATCGGCGCGCTTCGGCCTCTTCCCAAATTATTCATCTGCCAGAAAGCTTTACCTTCACAGGGCCTGCGCCGGGGTAGTTTGAGGGAGAATTTTAATGCGACTCATTTCCAATCGGCCGGGCGTTCTTGCCCTCCTTGCCATTGTTGCCATGCCGACCGCCGCCAGTGTCTACGCGCAGGCGCAGGACACATCTGATCCCAACATCATCGTCAACGGCCAGCCTGAGCCGTCCACCGCGCCGCTTGGCAAAGGGCCAGAGGTGAAGGGGATTATCACGGCGCGCAATGGCAGCAAAATCAAGGTGGTGAGCAATGATGGCACGGCCTCGATCATCACCATTACCGAAACGACGCAGATCAAGGGCGGCAACAAGACGTCCGCATCGCTGCTCAACGGCCTGCCCGTAACGGTCAAGACGATGCAATCCGAAGCAGGCCTTGTCGCCAGCCAGATCAACTTCCGTGGCGGTGACTTCAAGACGGCGACGATGATCCGCAACGGCACCGCCCAGCAGTTTGACGAGCAGACCGCGGCCACCGAAGCACTGCGCGGCCGCATGGGCGACATCGACAAATATAACATCAAGAGCACGACCAATGTGCATTTCGACACCGGCAAGGCAGCGCTTTCGCCCAACGCCAAGTCTGATCTATGTGCCGCTGCCGCCGAAGCCGAGGCGACCAACAATGCGCTGATGCTGGTGGTGGGCTATACCGATTCCACCGGCAGTCAGGACTTCAATCAGGTGCTGAGCGAAAAGCGTGCGGGGGCTGTTATCAACTATCTCCAGCAGGCCTGCCACTGGAAGCCTTACCGGATGCTGACACCCACGGGCATGGCGTCTGCCGATCCGCTGGCAGACAACAGCACCGAAGAAGGCAAGGCGCAGAACCGCCGCGTTTCGGTGAACATTCTCGTCAGCAAGGGGCTGGACGGCCTCTGAGGCCTGAAGGCTTTCCCCTAACGCCCTGCCGTGCCCGCCATGCGGCGTCCGGCGGGGCCAACGGGGTCTTCACCCAGCCAGTTGCCCGGCGGGGAATAGCGACAGACGAGGTAATCAAGCGTGGCGTCGCTGGCCCGCGCGCAACCCACTTCACGCGTCGTGCGCCACACGATCTGGGTATAATGGCCGACATCGGCCCAATTGCCCGTGGTTGAATTATCGGGGAAGCGGCCCGCGTGATACTGCGCCTTTTCCTCAACCCAATGGCTCACCATGGTGGCGGCATCAAAATAATCGCGCGTGCCAAGCCACAGATTTTCACCCTGATCGCTCACGCCTGAGTGGCGCAGCATCGCGTGGCCCGAAAGACGCTGCGCCCAAGCGGCCGCGTCTGCGGCGAGCTTTTCATTCCACTTGAGCGGCGGCACACCCATATCGGCGCGCGCTTCATTATGGGCGGCGAGCACCTCGCCCGCAAAGTTCGGCGCGTCCTGCGCGGCCGCAGGCCCGCACGTCACAAGGCTCGCAGTCGCTGCAATCAATGCTAAGCGCCGATAATGCACCCTGCCGATTCCCTTGCCCTTTATATCCACTGGCCCTTTTGTATATCCAAATGTCCCTACTGCGACTTTAACAGCCATGTCCGGGAAAATACCGACCAGCAAGCATGGCGGGCTGCCCTTCTGGCCGATCTCGCGCACGAGGCGGCGCTGATTGGCGGGCGACCACTGACATCGATCTTCTTTGGCGGCGGCACGCCCTCACTGATGCCGCCAGAAACCGTGGCGACCATCATCGCGGCGGCAGAGAAACATTGGGGCTTTGCGGCTGACATCGAAATTACGCTGGAGGCCAACCCCTCCTCGGTTGAGGCGGCGCGCTTTGCCGATCTGGCAGCCGCCGGTGTCAACCGCGTGTCGCTAGGGCTGCAATCGCTGCATGATGATACGCTGGCGCTTCTGGGCCGCGCGCATGGCGTGGCAGAAGGGCTGGCCGCGCTCGATGTGGCGCAGCGGCATTTTGCGCGCGTGTCCTTCGACCTCATCTATGCGTTGCCGGGGCAGTCCGCCGCAGCGTGGGAGGCAGACCTTGCCCGTGCGCTTTCTTTCGGCACAGGGCATCTCTCGCTCTACCAACTCACCATCGAGCCGGGCACGCGCTTTGAAACGCTGGTGCGCACGGGCGCGCTGGTGCCGACCGAGCCGGACGAAGCCGCCGAACTCTACGAGTTGACCGACGCCATGACGGCAGCGGCGGGCCTGCCGCGCTATGAAGTTTCCAACCATGCCCGCCCCGGCGAAGAGAGCCGCCACAACCTCACTTACTGGCGCTATGGTGACTATGCGGGCGTCGGCCCCGGCGCGCACGGGCGGCGCGGCGGCATGGCGACGGTGCGGCACAAAAAGCCCGAAAACTTCCTCTCCGCCATCGCCCGCAACGGCCATGGCCTTCAGAGCGAGGACGCCCTTTCCCCCGCCGAACGCGCCCGCGAGGCGCTTGTTATGGGACTGCGGCTCAGCGAAGGCGTTGACCTTGCGCAGATTGCAGATCGCACAGGCATTGGTCTTGACCTGCTTGTCGATGCGGACGCAGCGGCGCGGCTTGAAAGCTATGGCCTGGTCGAACGATCAGGCCCCCGCCTGACCGTCCAGCCCGAAGGGATGCTGCTGCTTGACCGCGTGCTGGCCGAGCTGGTGATTGCTTAGAAAAAGGATGACGGAGAACGACGCGCCTCCCCAACACGCTCCGTTTGCACTGAGCCTGTCGAAGCGCGGTCCTTGTTCTGAACTGAAACGTCGGTGAACAGAAGGACAGTCGTTGACCTTCGGTCGCCTTCGGCCCCGACAAGCTCAGGACGAACGAGAGAGGAAAGTGCACCAGGCACTCCCCGCTCCGTCATCCCATCTCAGTCCGCGAAGCTCTTGGGCGCAGGCGAGACGACCGTCGCGCCGCTGGTGCCGACCTGCTGCACCTCAAGCGCGCGTTCTGCCACTCCATAGGCGTTGAAGCGGAAGGCACCATCAATGCCGGCAAAGCCGCCCGCATCATCCAGCGCACGCAGCGGGAATGGTGTGCCGACCTTCCAGTTGGTCGCAACCTTGGTCGCCAGCAGAACCGCGTCATAGCCAAGGCTTGAGAGCCGGAAGGGCGCGGTGCCGAAGCGCGCGCGATATTTGGTCGCCATCTGGTTGTAAACGCCGTCCGAAACGCTGGCGAACCACGCCCCCGCGAGTGCGGACGAGGCAAGACTGGCTTCCGTGTTCCACAATTCGGTGCCCAGCACCTTGGCGTTCACGCTTGGTCCGCGCCGCAGGATCGGCACAGCCTGAACCGCCGTGCGGCTGGAATCGGCGATGAGCACGGCATCGGCGGCCCCCGCCTTGTTGAGCCGCGTGATCGCGCCCATGATCGCGCCTGCATTGCGATCATAGGTCTGGACAGACACGAGTGTGCCGCCCGCTTCCTCAACCGAGCGCGTGAGCGCCGTCTGCGCGCGCTGGCCGTAGACACCCGCCGGCACCAGTCCCGCAAACTTCACGAGCCCACGCGAACGGGCATAGCCAACAACGCGCGAAACTGACTGCGCGGGCGTGAAGCCCAGCAGATAAGTGCCATTGCCCGCAACCGACACATCGTTTGAAAAGGCGATGAGCGGCACGCGATTCTTGCGGCTCACTTCTGCGGCCGCACGCACATCTTCTGCCAGAAGCGGGCCGAGGATGAGCTTATTGCCTTCCGCAATCGCCTTTTCTGCCGCCGCCGCCGATCCGCCTGCCGTATCATAAACGGTCATGCGGATGCGCTGGCCACCGGTATCCAGAACCGCCATGTTCGCCGCGTTGGAAATCGATTCCCCGATGGCCGCGTTCGCGCCGCTTAACGGCACGAGCAGCGCAATCCGGTGGCGTGTGGCGTCGGTGGGCAGGCCGCTCGTCGGGCCTTCTTCCGGCGGAGCCTCAACCGGCTTGGGCGGTGCCTTGGGCACAACCTGGCAGCCCGCGATAAACAGCGCCGCGCTGACCAGCCCCATGCGCACGATCTGGCGTCGCTTCCAGTCTTCGCCTTGCCGCACACCCACACTATCTGCCATGACGCACTCCCTATGGCCGCTACGCTTGATCCCGGACTTTATATCGTTGCCACGCCAATCGGCAATCTCGGCGACCTCAGCCCCCGTGCCGCGGCGATTCTGTCCGCAGCAGACCTCATAGCGGTGGAAGACAGCCGCGTCACGGCCAAGCTGCTGCATCACATCGGCGTCAGGCGCCCCATGCAGCCCTATCACGATCACAATGCCGACAAGGTGCGCCCCGGCCTTGTGGCGCGCTTGGCCAGCGAGGCGATTGCGCTTGTTTCGGATGCCGGCACGCCGCTCATTTCAGATCCTGGCTACAAGCTGGTGCGCGATGCGCGCGCGGCGGGCCATCTGGTCGTCACCATCCCCGGACCAAGTGCGGTCATCTCGGCATTGACGCTCGCCGGGCTGCCGACTGATCGCTTCCTGTTTGCAGGTTTCCTGCCTACCAAGGCCAAGGCGCGCAGCGACACGATTGCCGAGTTCAAGACGCTCAAGGCAACGCTCGCCTTTTACGAATCCGGCCCGCGCCTCGCTACGACGCTTGCTGCGCTTGCCGATGAACTTGGCGACAGAGACGCCGCTGTGGCGCGTGAAATTTCAAAATCTTATGAAGAGTGCGTAACAGGCACTCTCAGCAGTCTTGCCGCACGTTATGCCGATGCGCCACCCAAGGGCGAGATTGTCATCATCGTCGGCCCGCCGGGCGAGGCCGAACCGGCAAGCGTCGATGATCTGGATGCTGCCCTTGTCGAAGCACTCAAGCACGCCTCGCCCTCCAAAGCCGCAGGCGAAGTCGCAAAGCGGCTCGGCGGTGATCGCAAGGCGCTTTATGCCCGCGCGCTGGAACTTCAGGGCAAGTGACCCGCCGGGCCGCCGAACAGCGCGGCCATTGGGGGGAGAGCGTGGCCGCATGGTGGCTGCGCCTCCATGGCTGGCGCATCCTTGCCCGCCGCGAGAAGCTGCGCATCGGCGAAATTGATCTGGTCGCAAAGCGGGGCCGCACCATCGCCTTTGTCGAGGTCAAAACGCGCAGCCGCCAGCAAGATCTCGACATCGCCATTGATGCCCGACGCCTGCGGCGCGTGGCGGCTGCCGCAAACGCGCTCGCCCCCAGATATGCCAAGCACGGCGAGGACATCCGCATCGACGTCATTCTCGTCGCGCCCTTTCGCCGTCCGATGCATATTCCCAACGCCTGGCACGGGTGACAAAGCCTGCGCCATCGCCTAGATCGCCCGCCAAGCAACGCTTCGCCCAAAGTTGGAGACACGCACATGACCCTGAAGGTCGCTTTTCAGATGGACCCGATGGAGGGCCTCAATATTGCAGGCGATTCCACCTTTGCGCTGATGCTCGCGGCACAGGCGCGGGGATATGTGAGCTACCACTATACTGCGGATGAACTGAACTATTCCAACGGGCAAGTCTGGGTCACCGCCCGCCCGGTGACGGTGCAGCGCCAGGCGGGCAATCATTTCAGCTATGGCGAACCCGTCCGCATTGATCTGGGCGACGACATTGACGCCGTTCTGATGCGGCAGGACCCGCCTTTCGACCTTGGCTACATCACCGCGACGCACTTGCTGGAGCGCATCCAGCACAAGACTTTGGTCGTCAACGATCCGGTGAGTGTGCGCAACGCGCCTGAAAAGGTGTTCGTGCTCGATTTCGCGCAGTTCATGCCGCCCACGCTCGTCACCCGCTCGCTCGATGAGGTGCGCGCCTTCCACAAGGTGCACGGCGAAATCGTCGTGAAACCGCTGCATGGCAATGCGGGGTCCGCCGTGATGCACATCGGCAAGGACGGGAAGAATCTGGCCGCGATCAGCGAATTGTTCGGACAGGTTTGGCGTGAGCCCTTTATGGCGCAGGCCTTTATCCGCGCGGTGGAAAGCGGCGACAAGCGCATCGTGCTGGTGGACGGCGAGGTCGCGGGCGCGATCAACCGTATTCCGGGCGCGGGCGAAATCCGCTCCAATCTGGCCGCTGGCGGTCGTGCCGAAGCGACTGCGCTGACGCCGGGTGAACAGGCGATCTGCGCCGCGATTGGCCCTGAACTCAAGAAGCGCGGACTGCTGTTTGTTGGCATCGACGTGATCGGCGGCAAGTGGCTTACAGAAATCAACGTCACCTCGCCCACCGGAATCGTTTCGATGGATGCCTTTAACGGCACCGATACGCCGGGGCTCATCTGGGACGTGATTGAGGCCAAGGTCGCCGCGCGGGCCGCTGCATGAGTGATTGGATCATCCGGCTGATCGAGGATGCGGGCTATCTCGGCGTCGGCTTCCTGATGTTTCTGGAAACCGTCTTTCCGCCCATCCCGTCAGAAATCATCATGTCGGTCTCCGGCCTTGCCGCCGCCAGGGGCAAGATGGACATTACCGCCGTCATCGCCGCAGGCACGGCAGGCGCGATGCTTGGCAATTATTTCTGGTATCTTGCCGCCCGCGTCATCGGCATTGAGCGGTTCAAGCCGCTCATCCTGCGCTGGGGGCGCTTCCTGACGCTTGACTGGCACGAGATTGAAAAGGCGGAAAAGCTGTTCGGCACGCAAGGCTGGGCTTTGGTCTTTTTTGGGCGGATGCTGCCGACACTGCGCTCGCTCATCTCGATCCCGGCGGGGCTGCTGCATATGCGGCTCTCCACCTTCGTCATCTGGTCCACCATCGGCACCGCAGGCTGGACCGCATTGCTGGGCCTTGGCGGCTATATGCTCGGCAAGCGCTTTGCAGAGGTGGATGCCGTGATCGGCCCGATTTCGACCGCCGTCATCGTCGTGATCCTGCTGGGCTATATGTGGCGGCTCATCACCTGGAAGCCCGATCCAAGCTAGGGGAACACCGCTGCCCCACCGTTTGCGCTGAGCCTGTCGAAGCGTCGTCCTTCGCTGTGTTCATCACGCGGTGGACAGCAAGTGCGGCCCTTCGACAGGCTCAGGGCGAGCGGATGTGGGGGGATGGCCTTACGCGCGCGGATGGGCGTTGCGATACACATCCAGCAGATAGGCGGCGTCAACGGCGGTGTAGACCTGCGTTGAAGAAAGGCTGGCATGGCCAAGCAATTCCTGAAGGCTGCGCAAGTCCGCCCCACGCGCCAGCAGATGCGTGGCAAAGCTGTGGCGCAATGCGTGCGGCGTGGTGCGTGCGCCAAGGCCAAGCCGGGTGCGCGCGGCCTGCACCGCGCGGCGCACAATCCCCGGCTCCAGCGGGCCACCACGCACGCCCCGAAACAGCGGCTCGCCCCTTTCGCTTCCATGGGGGCAAATCTGCACATAGGCATCCACTGCTGACCGCACCTCAGGCAGCAGCGGCACGATACGCGTCTTCTGACGCTTGCCCGTGACGGAGAGCGTTTCGCCCAGCGGCAGGACGTCGCCCGTCAGTCCCAGCGCCTCGCCGATGCGCAGACCCGCGCCATAGAGCAGCAGCAAAATCGCCCAGTCGCGCGCAGCGATCCATGGCTCGCGCGCTTGCTCCGCCACATCCTCGGCCAAGGCAATCGCCTCTTCGGGAGAGACCGGGCGCGGCAGCGATTTCTTGACGCGCGGGCCTTTGAGGCGCGGCACGCTCCCCTCGCCGCCGGCAAATTTCAGAAAGCCGCGCACGGCGGAAAGCTCCCGCGCGGCGGACACATTGCCGATACCATCGCCGCGCCGATCCGCCAGATAGGCCCGCAAATCCGCCGCTTCCACGCACGTCAAATCCGGCGTGCCACCGTAATGCAGCGTGAGAAAGCCGATCAGCCGTTCAGCCGTTGCCACATAAGCCCGCACCGTATGAACCGATCTGCGCCGATCCCGACGCAGATGGTTCGACCAGCGCTGGACGATGTCCGTCAAATGATGGTCTGCCCCGTCTTTTCCCAGTCAGCGAGGAAACCCGCAATGCCCTTGTCAGTCAGCACATGGTTGAACATCGCCTTGATGACCGAAGGCGGGGCCGTCATCACATCCGCGCCAATGCGGGCGGCTTCAAGCACGTGAACGGTGTGACGGACAGAGGCGACGAGGATTTCGGTGTCGAAGCCGTAATTGTCATAGATGAGGCGGATGTCGGAAATGAGCGCCATGCCATCAAAGCCGTTATCATCATGACGCCCGACAAAGGGCGAAATGAAGGTTGCGCCCGCCTTGGCCGCGAGCAGCGCCTGATTGGCCGAGAAGCACAGCGTGACGTTGACCATCGTGCCCTCGCCGGTCAGCGCCTTGCAGGTCTTGAGGCCGTCAATCGTCAGCGGCACCTTGATGCAGACATTGTCAGCGATTTTGCGGAGGACTTCGGCTTCCTTCATCATCGTCGCATGGTCGAGCGCGACGACTTCTGCCGAGACGGGTCCATCGGTGATACCACAGATTTCGCGCGTCACTTCCATGAAGTCGCGACCCGACTTCGCAATGAGCGACGGGTTGGTGGTGACGCCATCGAGCAGGCCGGTGGCCGCCAGTTCCTTGATGTCAGCGATTTCCGCGGTGTCGGCAAAGAATTTCATGGCAGTGCGAATCCTGTTCGGTTGGGAGAATATGTCCGTGCCTTTAGAACAATCGCGCGGCGTGACAAATGCCAGCCGTCGTCATTCAAACGGTGCGCCGACTTCCTTTCCATCGACATAGACCTGCCGCCGCGTGATGGAGCGGATTTCCACCTTGCCCGCCTTGAGCGCCGCCGTCTCGGCCTTCGCTCCTACAGGCTGGGCAGCAGCAGCGGCAGCCTTTGCAGCGGCCATTTCCGGTGGACGGTCATAATCGCCATACCAGCCCTGCGTCTTCGGCTCGCGCACGAGATGCTCGACCATGACTGAACAATTATCGCATGA
This sequence comes from uncultured Sphingomonadaceae bacterium, assembly GCA_937873035.1. Classification (GTDB taxonomy): domain Bacteria; phylum Pseudomonadota; class Alphaproteobacteria; order Sphingomonadales; family Sphingomonadaceae; genus Aquisediminimonas. Next base: position 18,828 of record CALMVA010000079.1, read on the forward strand.
TTTACCGACCATGATCGCTTCGCTCGCGCCGACCGTGTAGATTACGACGCAGGTGCTTGTGCGCTCGCAGGCATTGTTGCGCGCCAGCCGTTGCAACAGCGGTTCAGGAAGCGCCACAGCCACGGGCTTGACGATAATGCGCGATGACAGCCCTTCCGCCTCCACAATCGCCCGCTGATCGGCCTTTGCTTCATAGCGGTTCTCAAGTTTGAGCGCCTTGGCGGCCGCTGCCCGGATTTCAGTCGTCTTGCCCGATTTTGCGAGCATCTGGAGCGCGTGGACGCCGGGCGATCCGAAATCGAACTTCATCGCCGCCCAGTCGAACTTCTTCACGCTCACAGCGCCGCTTTGCAGCTGCCGGACCTGACTTGCCGCCGACCATGCGCCAAAGTTCACAAGCGGCGTCGCCAGCACGAACACAAGCGCGCTCAGCCCGGCGACCAGCCAGAGATTGACGGGGCGGATGCTTGCCCACCAGCCCATCCGCTTGCGGACCAGCGTTGCGAGATAGGCCGCGCCAAAGGCAAGCGCGACGCCATCGAACACGATGGCCCAGAGCCGGTCGGGCGTCAGGCCATATTGGCTGACACGCAAACCCGTGGAGATGGCGGCGATGACGGCGAGCGGCAGCATCGAGATGCACAGCGCAACCGTCCCCCAGCGGATGATGGCGATTTTGGCTTCATCTTCGGGCGAATCTCCGATGGCCGCATTGGCAAGGATGACCGCCGCGATAACGCAGGAGAGCAAAATGGGTGTTGTCGCGCGCGTCGCATCCCACAGCGCATCCAGTCCAGTGAACAGAAGTGCGAAAAGGAAAACAACCAACCCGAAGCCAAGCACCGGGCCAAGCACCGAAAGCACGCGGCGCACGACTGTCTGGAGCGTGACGAGAATGGCCTCGCGGTCACGAAACAGCCCCGATGCTGCGCCGAACGATCCGCCCCCCAGCATCAGCGCGAACCAGCTTTTACTCATCATCTCGCGCAGCAGGTTGATACCGATCAGTGCGAAAAGCTCTGCGAGCAAATGCCCAAGCAAAAAGACGATGCCCGCAAAAGCCCAGCAGGCAAACCACAGCAGCACATTCATCCACGCCCGGTCATGCACCTGCGGATAGGCGAGCGCGGAGAGGCGCGGCGGGCGCGGCTGCCCGGCATCGCACCAGCCCTGAAAGAGCGGTGCGGCGATCACCACCGTCAGGATCGCGCACACGAGCCGCCAGCCTTCGCCATCGCCCCATCCGTCCGGCCCGCCATTAAGATAGACCGTGCCGCCCACCAATATGGCAGCGAGCGCGGCGAACGCGCCTGACTGGGCAATGCGATCCCGCCCGATGGTGAAGGCAAGCGAGATGCCGCCGGTGAGAAGCGCAGAGGCGATGGCGGTGCGCAGCGCATCAGAACTGCCGTGGTTCCGCGTAAGAGTGTCTATGGCAAGGCCCACCAGCGCCCCGGCGATTGCCATCGCCCAGCTACGCTGCGGCCATTCCTCATGCCGAGACTCAACCACTCTACTTCCCCCATGCTGTTCAATGGGCCGATGTTATTGCCAGAAACCCACAACACAAGCGCGGCTTGCATCCTTTGCCGTGCCCATGCACTAAAGCCGCTTCCCTTCAGGAGCAGTCCGTGGCGCGCAAATTCCTCTATGTCATTGTCGGCATTATCGTTCTCATCCTCGTGGTGCTGATGGCGCTGCGCCTCTTCGGCCTGCAATTGTCGCGCATCGCCTTTGTGCCCTCCGAAACGTTCAGGGATCAGCCTGCGCTGACGATTGCCGATTATGCCCGCGCCGATATGTGGATCGCGCGGCCGGACAAGCCGCAAAACCCCGCGCAATGGCGGCCCAAGGGGCTTGCTGTTGATGCGCCGTCCAGCGCGGCGGTCTTTTACCTTCACCCGACCAGCTATGTCTCGAAGGCGCACTGGAACGCGCCGCTGGACGACAGGGAGGCCAATGAGCGCGCCAGCCTGTTCACCCGCACACAGGCAAGCGTCTTCAACGCGAGCGCCAATATCTGGGCGCCGCGCTACCGGCAGGCAGCGTTCGGCACCTTCCTGACCGACAAGCCTGAGCGCGACCGCGCATGGGCGCTTGCCTATCGCGACATTCTCGCCAGTTTCGACGCCTTCCTCGCCGCGCAAAAGCCCGACACGCCCATCATCCTTGCCGGGCACAGCCAAGGTTCGATGCACCTGCTGCACCTCCTGCAAGATCGTGTCGCGGGCAAGCCCGTCGCCAGGCGCATCATTGCCGTTTACGCCATCGGCTGGCCGATTTCGGTAAAGGCAGACCTGCCCGCGCTTGGCCTGCCTGCCTGCGCAACGCCCGATCAAACGGGCTGCGTGATGAGCTGGCAAAGCTATGCCGAGCCCGCCGAATATAAGGATGTGGCCGCCGCCACCGATGCCCAGCCAGGCCTCACCGGCACGCCGCGCGGCGATGCCTATCTGTGCACCAATCCACTGGCAGGCGGCGCGACAGCCGCCGCCGCCATCAAAACCAATCTTGGCACGTTGAAGAGCAGCGCCGATCTGGCGTCGGGCGAGATCATCCCCGGTGCAGCGCCCGCGCGCTGCGACGCCAAAGGCTATTTGCTGATCGGCGCCGGGCCGGATCTTGGCAGTTATGTGCTGCCCGGCAACAATTATCATGTTTATGATTACAACCTGTTCTGGGTGAACATCCGCGCCGATGTCGCACGGCGCACCAAGGTATTTGCGGCCAAGTGATTACCACCGCTCCTGCCGAATTTCGCGCGGCGCTGCCCGATGGCGGACGGCTCATCGGGCTTGATGTCGGCACGCAGACCATCGGCACCGCGCTATGCGATGCGGGCTGGACAATCGCGTCCCCGGCAGACCTCATCCGCCGCACCAAATTTTCGGTTGATCGCGCCAAGCTGCGCGATTTCATCGCCGCGCAATCTGTGAAGGGCATCGTCTCTGGCCTGCCGCTCAACCTTGACGGCACCGATAGCCCGCGCACGCAATCCACACGTGCCTTTGCCAAGAATATCGAAGACCTTGGCCTGCCGATCCTTTTGTGGGACGAACGCTGGTCGACACAGGCTGTCGAGCGCGCGATGATCGCTGCCGACCTGTCACGCGCCAAGCGGGCCGAACGGGTCGATTCAGCGGCTGCGGCCTATATTTTGCAGGGTGCCATAGACGCGCTCGCCATGGGGGGAAATTTGGCATGACACATATTGCAGAAGCCGTTGCGAGCGAGATGGGCGGCGGGGCAGAGCTGAGCCGCAGCCTCAAATCGCGCCACGTCTCGATGATCGCCATCGGCGGCATCATCGGCGCGGGGCTGTTTGTCGGCTCGTCCACGGTGATCGGCACCGTCGGCCCGGCCGCCGTTCTCTCTTATGCGATTGCAGGCGCGATCATCATTCTCGTCATGCGGATGCTCTCGGAAATGGCGATTGCCATTCCCGGCGTGCAGACCTTCCCAGAATTTGCGCGGGCGGGCCTTGGCCATATGGCAGGCTTCCTCTCCGGCTGGCTCTACTGGTATTTCTGGGTCGTCGTCGTCGCGATTGAGGCGATCGCGGGCGCGAAGATCATTTCAGACTGGTTCCCCATGCTTCCCGTCTGGGGCGTCGGCGTGGCGTTGATGGCGCTGCTGACGGCCGTAAACCTCATGTCGGCGCGGTCTTATGGCGAGTTTGAGTTCTGGTTCTCGTCGCTCAAGGTCGCCGCCATCGTCGTCTTCATTGCGCTGACGGCTGCCTATGCCTTTGGCTTTACAGCACCTGCGGGCAACACCTTTTCAAACCTGACTGCACATGGCGGCTTTGCACCCAAGGGCTGGGAACTGGTGCTGGCGGGCACGACCGCCACCATCTTCTCGCTGTGCGGCGCCGAGATCGCGACGATCGCAGCCGCCGAATCGGAAGAGCCCGCCAAGGTCATCTCGCGCATGACCGTTTCCGTCTCTGGCCGAATCCTTATCTTCTACATTTTCTCGATTCTGCTCATCACCGCCATCGTGCCATGGACCGCGATTGAGCCGGGCATCTCGCCCTTTGCCACCGCGCTCAAGACGATGGGCTATAACGGTGCCGACGTCATCATGAACGCGGTCGTCCTCGTCGCGGTGCTATCGTGCCTCAATTCGGGCCTTTATGTCACCTCGCGCGCGTTGTTCGGCCTCGCCAAATATGGCGATGCGCCGCAATGGCTGGTGCAGGTCAACCGCCGCAAGGTGCCTGCCCGCGCGATCCTCGTCGCATCGCTGTTCAGCTATGGCGCACTGGCAGCAGAGCGCCTTTCGCCCGATCAGGTATTCAGCTTCCTGCTCAATTCCTCCGGCGTGACGATGATCCTGCTCTATCTGCTCGTCTCAGCCGCCCAGATGAAGCTGCGTGCAAAATATGAAACCGAAGCGCCCGAACGCTTGCAAATCCGTATGTGGTTCCATCCCTTTGGCACATTGGCGGCAGTGGCGGCGATGCTCGCCATTCTCGGCTTCATGGCGCTCTCGCCCGATCTGGCGAGCCAGCTCTGGATGAGCCTGCTGGTGGCAGCAGGATTTGTTATCCTCTACTTTGTCCGCAAGCGCATGGGCAGTGCTTGAACCTGCCCCGCTTCGGGGCTAGGGCTGGGCTTTAATGACATCACCACTTTTCCCGCACCGACATCTGCTCGGTATCGCCGGTTTGCAGCCGCACGAAATCCTGTTCCTGCTCGACGAGGCGGAACAATGGGTTACCCTCAACCGCTCGCAGACCAAGCATGATGGCCGATTGGCTGGCCTCACGCAGATCAACGCCTTTTTCGAGAATTCAACGCGCACGCTCCTCTCCTTCGAGATTGCGGGCAAGCGGCTGGGTGCCGATGTGGTCAATATGCACGCCGCCACATCGAGCGTGAAGAAGGGTGAAACGCTCATCGACACCGCGATCACCTTGAACGCGATGCGCGCGGACGTGATCGTCATTCGCCATGCCTCATCGGGCGCGGTCGCGCTGATTGCCGACAAGGTGGATTGCCCCGTGCTCAACGCAGGCGACGGGCGGCATGAGCACCCCACGCAGGCGCTGCTCGATGCACTCACCATCCGCCGCCGCAAGGGGAATTTTCAGGGATTGAAGGTGGCGATCTGCGGCGATGTGCTCCACAGTCGCGTGGCCCGCTCCAATATCCTCGCCCTCACTTCGCTCGCAGCCGACGTGCGCGTTGTGGCACCTGCGACGCTGCTGCCGCCCGCCATCGAACAAATGGGCGTGACGGCTTTTACCGACATGGATGAAGGCATTGCCGACGCCGATGTGGTGATGATGCTGCGCCTCCAGACCGAGCGGATGGAAGGCGGCTTCATCCCCTCGCTGCGGGAATATCATGCGCTGTACGGGCTGACCTATGAGCGGCTGAAACGCGCGCGGCCCGATGCGCTCGTCATGCACCCCGGCCCGATGAACCGTGGCGTGGAAATCGCCAGCGACGTCGCCGACGACGTGAACCGCTCGGTCATTGCAGAACAGGTGGAAATGGGGGTCGCCGTGCGCATGGCGTGTCTTGACGTCCTGACCCGCAACCGGAGGGGCGTGGCATGAAGAAACTTCTCGCCATTACCAACGCCCGCGTTCTTGGCGGCGCATCTTCGCTGCTGCTGGAAGGTGATCGTATCGCCGCTGTCGGTGGTGATATTCCGGCGGATGCCGAAAAGCTCGACGCCAGGGGCGCACATATCGCGCCGGGCATAGTCGATCTGGGCGTCTTCTCAGTTGACAAGCGCGCCTGCATCGCGGGCGGCATCACGCGCGTGGCGTTGATGCCCGATCAGAACCCCGTGCTCGATGAGCCGGGCATCGTCCAGCGCGCCGCCCTTGCCGCGAAGCCCGATCTTTGGGTGCATCCGCTGGCGGCTGCCACGCGCGGCCTTTCCGGCGCGGAACTGGGCGAATATGCGATGATGCGCAAGGCAGGCGCGCGCGCAGTCGCCACCGGGCGTGGCTGGATCGCCGATTCAGGCGTGATGATGAAGGTGATGACCTATGCCGCCTCGCTCGGCATGACGCTCATCACCCATGCAGAAGATGCCGGGCTGGTGGGCGCTGCGGTCGCCACCGCAAGCGAAACCGCGACGCGGCTGGGCCTTGCAAGCGCCCCTGCGGAAGCCGAGGCGCTTGCCATTGCGCGCGACGTGATGCTTGCCGAATTGACCGGCGTGCGCCTGCACTTCCGCAAGGTCACGACCGCCAAGGGGCTGGATATTGTCCGCATGGCCAAGAGCAAAGGTCTGCCCGTCACCTGCGGCATCGGGCCTTCGGACCTCTTCCTTACGGAAACCGCGACCAACGGCTCCCGCTCCTGCGCGCTGCTTCCGCCGCCACTGCGGTCAGAAGCGGATCGGCAGGCCTGCCTTGGGGCGGTGCGCGACAGCACGATTGATGTCCTCAGTTCGGCGCATGATCCGCGCGGGCCGGAAGCCAAGCGCCTGCCCTTTGCCGATGCTGATCCTGGAGCTGCGGGCGCAGAGACGCTGCTCGCCTTGTCGCTTGGGCTGGTCCGCGACGGCATCATCTCGCTTGAACGGTTGTTTGAGCTGCTCGCGCTCAACCCGTCACGTCTGCTGGGCGTGGATAGCGGCAGGCTGGAGGTTGGCGCACCCGCCGATCTTCTGTTCTTTGATCCAGAGACGCCGTGGCAGATCGACGCGACCAAGTTTGTCGGGCAGGCCGGCAACACCCCGTTTGATCGGCTGCCGGTTCAGGGCCGCGTCCTCAAAACGATGAAGGGCGGCCGGGCTCTCGCCTGACCGCCCATTCCCCGTGTGTGACAGTTGGGGAGATCGTAAAACCTTAACGTGATGCCAGCTGCTGACCGCGCTTCGTGCTGTTGCTGGCCCAACGGATGCTGTCTGCGCCGTCCATCGCGCGGACAAAGCAGTTGCCGCCATTGGACTTGATGCGCGCACAGGTGCGGTTGGCATCATCGCGTGAAGCAAAACCGCTGAACGACAGGCGGTAGAAGGTGCCCTTGGACAGGCTCACCTTCGCCTGACGGCCATCATAGGCCTTGAGGAAATCAAAGCGACGCGTTGCGCGGTTCCAGCCATCAGCGGCAACGCCCGCCGACGAGAAGGCTCCCAATTGCACGACGTAACGACTGCCTTCACCAGCCGCGCGCGCCGGGTGGGGTGTGGCGACCGGTGCCGATGCCGGAATAGCCACCGGAACAATCTGCTGCTTGGCCGAAAAGGCCGGTGCCGGTGCGATGGGCGCCGCTTCAACCGGAGTATCGGCCTGTGCCATGCGCACAGGTGCCGGATCCTTCACTTCAGCCGGAATTTCATAATTTGGCGCAGGCTCTTCGGGCGCTGCGGCAATTTCAACGGCCTTTGGCTCAGGCGCGGCAACCGGCGCGGGCTGCGCTGCCGCATATTGCTGACCCGCAACATCATTAAGCGCCAGCGCCTCAGGCTGACCGCGATCCATGCGCGGCGAAACGCCGAGAATGGAGGCAACCTGCTCCCACGCATTGGCCGGGCGCGCAAGTGCCGCCCATTCAATGATGCGCTTGTCGACAAGGTCGGTCGGCAAATCGAGTGCGGCGGTGGCGCGCGCGTCAAGCCAGCGGCCTCCCAGCGCGTAGGACAGCGCGAGATTCTGGCGCGTCTTGGCATTGGCCTTCCCTGCGCGAACCGACTGTTCCAGCGCAGCGACTGCCGCTTGCGGATCACCCGCCAGCGCCATCGCCAAACCGAAGTCTGCAACGGGAATAACCGAGCGGTGCGCCTCAAGAATACCCTGCGCTTCGCCCGTCTGCCCCAAAGCCGTTTTTGCGAGCGCGAGCTTGAGGGCGGCGCGATCATGACCGGGGTTAAGCTTCAGCGCATCCGCAAAGGCGGTATCAGCCGAGGTGAAGCGGCCTGCCGACAGATAGGCATCTCCCAGCAATAGGCGATATTCGGCCGAACGCGGCATGGCAGCGACGGCGCGCTCGGCAAGCTCAACTGCCTTGTCGAAGCGGTGTTTGGCAAGGGCCGCGCGCGCGTCCTTGGCCGCCGAGGCCGCCGTGCGCGCCAAAGCCGACTGGCTTGCGCTTGCACCTTCCGCCATGGCCATGGGCGCAATGGAGAAAACACCCGCACCAATCATCAGCGAAGAAACCGCGAGCTTCAAAGAGTTAAGTTTCATCATCGGATGATCCCCCCGTTTCAAATAGTCACGCCTTGCCGCCGACGCGCATCGCAGCAAGCTGCTCGGCAATCGGATGGCTGGCGAGGTAAGCGTCAAGCGCGTCGGTCACGACCTGCTGGGCAGAACGATGATTGACGGCGCACAAAAGACGCAGTTGCAAATGGCGCTCCGCATCAAGGCGCAGCGTGAAGGCTGATTTGCCACGCGATCCCGGCGCTGCACGATTGGCAACGCGCGGCGCGGCCTTGGGCATGAAAACCGGCGCTTCGGGCACGATGGCTTCTACAAGCGCAGGCGCTTCCACATAAGCCGGTTCTGGCTTCACGGTTGCGGCGTCACGCTCAAGTGCCTGCTGCTGACGGACAACAACCGGAACCTCAGCCTCGTCGTGATTGACATCCACATGGGCCGCAATCGGCGAAATCTGAGGCTGAACGGGTTCTACCGGCGGGTGGGCATCGTGATGGGCCGACGCCATCGGCGAAAGCCCGGCATGGCCTGCCTGGCCCGGCAGATAATCGGTGTCATGGCCCATGTCGTTCCAGCCCAGATCATCTTCCAGACCATGGACGGGAGCTGTCGTGCCCGCCGATTCAGCAAGCAGCGAAATCATCCCCTGACGGCGCATGGCAGGTGCGGCCTGCCCCTTGCGGGCGAGAAGGCCTGACGAGAGAGATGCCAGCGGCTTCGGCTCGTTCATGTCGCGCCTCCCTTACTGGGCAACGCGGCGGCCGAAACCGCCAGCGCCAACCCGCTGGAAGCCGGGTGCCACACCATGGCCCGGCGCGCTGAAGACCGTGCGGCGGAAATTCTTTTCAAGCCGATCCGAAATATACGTCCACAGCTCGCGCACTTCAGCAGCGGAGCGGCCATTGGGATCAACTTCCATAACGGTGCGGCCGTCAATCATCGAAGCGGCATAATCGGTGCGATGATGAAGCGTGACCGGCGCGACGGTGCCGTGCTGCGACAGCGCAACCGCAGCTTCATAAGTAATCTTGGCCTTGGGCGTGGCGGCGTTCACCACGAAGATCAGCGGCTTGCCTGCGCGATCGCACAGATCGACAGTCGCCCCCACGGCGCGCAGATCATGCGGGCTGGGGCGCGTCGGGATGACAATGAGTTCAGCCACCTGAATAACGCTCTGGATCGCCATGGTGATGGCGGGTGGCGTATCAATAACCGCCAGACGGAACCCTTGCTGGCGCAGCACCTCAAGGTCAGATGCCAGCCGCGCGACAGTTGTCTGCGCGAAGGCGGGAAGCTCTGCCTCACGCTCGTTCCACCAGTCGGCAAGCGACCCCTGCGGATCGATGTCGATAAGAACGACCGGGCCTGCGCCCGACAATTGCGCCTGGACGGCCAGATGGCCTGAAAGGGTGGTTTTACCCGACCCGCCCTTTTGTGACGCCAACGCGAGAACGCGCATAAATGACCCCCGGTCTGAATTACCTGTGTGCGCTAAGTCGCACGGGGGTGGCTAAATTTAGGTTAACGCTGCCCGCGCAAATTGCATTGGCGGCACAAATCCCCGCTGTGGAGCCATCGCTAAGGCGATCTTAAGCATATCCCGCCTAGGTAAAGCCGGTCCACGCGTATCGGGGGAACAATGATGCGGAAGAATTTGGTCGCCACATTTTGCGTCTTGGCGGCAATTGCGCTGCCATTTCCGGCACTTGCTGATGTGAAAGCAGGTGTCGACGCATGGGAGCGCGGCGACTATCCGGCCGCCGTCAACGAATGGCGTCCGCTCGCCATCAAGGGTGATGCCGATGCGCAGTTCAATCTGGGGCAGGCCTATCGCTTCGGGCGCGGCGTTCCGGCCGATATGAAACAGGCCGAAGACTGGTATCGACAGGCAGCGGCGCAAGGCCATTTTCAGGCCGAAGACAATCTTGGCCTTATCATGTTCCAAAATGGCGATCGCCAGGGCGCGATGCCACTCATCCAACATTCGGCAGACCGGGGCGATCCGCGCGCGCAATATGTGCTGGGCACTGCGCTCTTCAATGGCGACATTGTGGAGCGCGACTGGATAAGCGCCTATGCGCTGATGACACGCGCCTCGGCATCCGGCCTCGCCCGCGCCTCTGAAAGTCTGGCGCAGATGGACAAATATATTCCGCTTGAACAGCGCCAGAAGGGACTGGCGCTGGCCCGCGATATGGAAGCCAAGGCAGGCAAGCCGCGGCTTGACCTTGCCGCCGTCGAGCCAGACCCCGCTGCGGGGCAAACGTCGGTGACAAGCACGACCGCCGCACCCAAGGCTACAGCACCTGAGCCGACTCCCGTCCGCAAGACTGTGGCACCTGAGTTGCCCGCACCCATCAAATCTGTATCAGCGGCGGCGTGGCGCGTGCAGCTCGGAGCCTTTGGCGAAAGCGCAAAGGCGAAATCGGCATGGGGCGCTATCAAGACGCGTGTCAGCGGGCTGGGCGCGCTGCAACCCAGCTATGCAAAGGCGGGCGCGGTCACCCGACTACAGGCCGGGCCGCTTGGCTCCAAGGCAGAGGCCGAGCGCGTCTGTTCTGCGGCAAAGGCGGTTGGCCAGGCCTGCTTCCCCGTCGCCCCCTAAGGCGCCCTAGTCGAGGCAGGCCCAGCGCGCGCGGGGAAAGCCCATCGCATAGAGAATGGCCGTGAGGTCGCCATGATTGACGCAGGCATGGGCGGCTGCTGCCGTTTTGGGCTTGGCGTGATAGGCGACCCCCAGCCCGGCAACTTCGATCATCGGAATGTCATTTGCGCCATCGCCAACGGCGAGACTCTGCGCTGCTGACCATCCGGTTGTGGCGAGCGTATCCTGCAAGGTCTGGCGCTTGGTCTGCGCGCCAACGATCTCGCCATCGACCTGGCCCGTCAGCACGCCATCACGGATGCCCAAGCGGTTGGCGATGGCTTTGTTGAAGCCAATCTCGCGTGCAACCGGCTCTGCAAAGCGTGTAACCCCGCCAGAGACAAGCACCGCCATGCCGCCCAGCGCGCGCATGGTGCGCACCAGCGCCCGCGCACCGGGCATGATGACGACGCGTTCGGCAAGGCATTGCTCGATCACGCTTTCCGACAGGCCTTGGAGCAACGCGACACGGCTGCGCAGGGCTTCCTCAAAATCCAGTTCGCCCCGCATCGCACGCTCGGTCACTTCGGCGATCTGGGGTTTGATGCCTGCATAATCCGCCAACTCGTCGATGCACTCGATGGTAATCATCGTCGAATCCATATCGGCGACGATCAGGCTGCGTTCGCGCTCTGCCGTCTTCTGGACGATGGCGTCGGTGCGGGCGAATGCGCCTTCCACCGCCGCGCGCACTGCGGCGGCATCTCCGGTGAAGTCCACGTCCAGCGCTTTCGCCTCGTCAATCCAGCGCGCGCCAAGCACCTGCGCACCTGCCGAGGCCACGCGATCGGACGCTGCTGAAAAATCGCCTGCATCAAATATGTCTGCTGCTATGAGCGTCGCTGTGAACATGAAACCTTCCGATCCGCCTGTGACGGTCGCGCTCATTGCAGGGCCGACGGCCAGCGGCAAGTCCGCATTGGCACTTGAGCTTGCACGCCTGCTGCCGGCAACTATCATCAATGCCGATGCAAGTCAGGTTTACCGCGACCTGCGCATCGTTTCCGCGCGCCCGTCCTTCGAGGAGGAAAGCGAACAGCCGCACCGGCTTTTCGGCTATCTCGATGGCGCACAAAGCTGCTCCGCTGCGCGCTGGGCCGCCGATGCGCGCGAAGAAATTGCACAGGCCAAGGCCCAGGGTCGCCTGCCCATTCTGGTTGGCGGGACGGGACTCTATCTCCGCACGCTGCTCGACGGTATTGCGCCCATTCCTGAAATTGACCCTGCGATCCGGCGGGACGTGCGCGCGCTGCCCGTGAGTGAGGCCTATCATGCGCTCACGGCCGAAGACCCCATTGCTGCCGCCCGGCTGGCCGCCACCGATACGACGCGCATCGCACGCGCACTCGAAGTCGTCCGCTCAACGGGCCGCCCGCTTGCAGAATGGCAAACTGTGCGCACGGGCGGCATTGGCGATACGATCCGCCTTGCGCCAATGATTCTCCTGCCCCCGCGCGACTGGCTTTATGCGCGTTGCGATCTGCGCTTCGAGGCCATGATGGCGCCCGAAGGCATTGCCGAAGTGGAAGCCCTGCTGGCGCGCAAACTCGACCCTGCCCTGCCCGTCATGCGCGCGATTGGCGTGCCCGATATTGCGGCCTTCCTGCGCGGAGAAATTTCCCGCGATGCAGCAATCGCATCCGGCCAAACCGCGACGCGGCAATATGCAAAGCGCCAATATACGTGGTTCCGCAATCAGCCGCCCAGCGGCTGGAGTCGGAGATTGCAAGAATTAGATAATGAAAAAATCGCCAAATTAGCAATTATATTACGCGATATGGCGTTGACATAATCATTTGTTATCCGTAGGGCGCTCGCCTTGCGAAAGTTCTGCCGCGATGCAACAGAGCGCCGCTGCAACATGGAAAGACCCGAAATGCCCAAGGAACTGTCTGGAGCCGATATTCTCATCGAGGCGCTGTGCGATCTCGGTGTCGAAGTCATTTTCGGCTATCCGGGTGGTGCCGTGCTTCCCATTTATGATGCGCTTTTCCAGCAAAAGCGCATCAAGCACGTGCTCGTGCGCCATGAACAGGCGGCCACGCACGCAGCGGAAGGCTATGCCCGCTCCACCGGCAAGCCCGGCGTCGTTCTCGTCACCTCCGGCCCCGGCGCGACCAACGCGATCACCGGCATCACCGACGCGCTGATGGATTCGATCCCCATGGTCGTCATCACCGGGCAGGTCGCCACGCACCTCATCGGCTCAGACGCTTTTCAGGAAGCCGATACCGTTGGCCTGACGCGCCACTGCACCAAGCATAATTATCTCGTAAAGTCGCCGGAACGGCTGGGTGACATCGTGCATGAAGCGTTCCACATCGCAACCACGGGCCGCCCCGGCCCGGTCGTGATCGACATCCCCAAGGACGTTCAGGTCGCAACCGCGCCCTATCGCAAGCCCGGCACGATCAGCCATGCGAGCTACAAGCCGCAGGTAAAGGGCGACATCAAGCTTATCGAAACCGCAGTGGAAATGCTGGCGGCGGCCGAGCGCCCCATTCTCTACACGGGCGGCGGCGTCATCAATTCAGGGCCGGGTGCCGCGCAAATCCTGCGTGAGCTGGCCCGCATCACGGGTGCGCCCGTCACCTCGACGCTCATGGGACTTGGCGCCTACCCCGCATCGGGGGATGCATGGCTGGGGATGCTGGGGATGCACGGCACCTATGAAGCCAATTGGGCGATGAACCAGGCGGACCTCATCCTCTGCCTTGGAGCGCGCTTTGACGACCGCGTGACGGGCCGCCTTGATGCCTTTGCACCCAATGCCAAGAAAATCCATGTCGACATCGACCGCAGTTCGATGAACAAAACCGTGCGCGTCGACCTTGGCATCGTCGGCGATGTCGGGCGCGTCATGGAAGATATGGTGAAGCTCTGGAAGGCGCGTCAGCATCCCAAGCCCGATCTTTCGGCATGGTGGACGCGCATCGATGGATGGCGCGCCAAGAAGTCACTCTCCTTCCCGGCCTCCAAAACCGAAATCATGCCGCAGGAAGCCATTCGTGCGCTTTATGAAGCGACCAAGGCCAAGGCGCCGGTCATCACCACCGAAGTCGGCCAGCATCAGATGTGGGCAGCGCAGCATTTCCACTTCGATGCGCCCAACAAATGGCTCACCTCAGGCGGCCTCGGCACGATGGGCTATGGCCTGCCTGCGGCCATCGGCGCGCAGCTTGGCAACCCCAACAGCCTTGTCATCGACATTGCGGGCGACGCCTCTATCCAGATGAACATTCAGGAGCTTGGCACCGCGACGCAATATCGCCTGCCGGTCAAGATCTTCATCCTCAACAATGAATATATGGGCATGGTCCGCCAGTGGCAGGAACTGACCTATGCCAGCCGCTATTCCGAAAGCTACAGCGACTCGCTGCCCGATTTCGTGAAGCTGGCAGAGGCCTATGGCTGGAAGGGCATCCGCATCGAAAACCCTGACCAGCTTGAGGCGGGCATCGCCGAAATGCTGGCGCATGACGGGCCGGTGCTGGTGGATTGCGCGGTGGCGAAGCTCTCCAACTGCTTCCCGATGATCCCCTCAGGGGCCGCCCATACCGACATGATCCTTGGGGACGACCAAGTCTCCGGGGAGCTGGACGACGAAGCGAAGGCGCTGGTTTAAGCTATGCATATCAAGGAAGGCCTGAAAGAGCGTCACACGCTCTCCGTCACCGTGACCAACGAGCCGGGTGTGCTTGCGCGCATCGCCGGTATGTTCACGGCACGCGGCTACAACATTGAAAGCCTCACCGTGGCTGACATCACCGAGGATGACTCAGTGAGCCGCATCACCATTGTGACGACGGGCACGCCCGCGGTCATCGAACAGGTGGTGGCACAGCTTGACCGCATGGTGCCCGTGCACAAGGTGACGGACCTCACCGTGCTTGGCGACCATGTCGAGCGTGAGCTTGCGCTGGTGAAGGTCGCTGGCACGGGCGACCACCGCATCGAGGCGCTGCGCCTTGCCGAGGTGTTTCGCGCAAATGTGGTCGATACGACGATTTCGAGCTTCGTGTTTGAAGTGACGGGTGCCTCGACCAAGATCGACCGTTTTGTTGAACTGATGAAGGAAATCGGCCTCGTCGAGGTCGCGCGGACGGGCATCGTCGCCATGGCCCGCGGGAAGGACGCTGTTTAGTTGATCCAACCCTGTCTCGACTTCGCTCGATACGGACGAAGTCAGGGACAAGTTTAAACCGTTTGTCCCAAGCGGAGACGAGGGACGCCGAAGAAGGAACGTTAGAAATGCGCGTTTATTATGACCGTGACGCCGATCTGAAGCTGATCGAGAACAAGAACATCGCCATCGTCGGCTATGGCAGCCAGGGCCACGCCCATGCGCAGAACCTGCGTGACAGCGGCGTAAAGAGCGTCGCCATCGCGCTGCGCCCGGATTCCGCGACCGCCGCCAAGGCAGAAGCTGCGGGCTTCAAGGTCATGTCGAACAGCGACGCCGCCAAATGGGCCGACATCGTGATGATCCTCGCGCCCGACGAACATCAGGCCGCGATCTGGGAAAATGACCTGAAGGGCAATATGAAGCCGGGCGCTGCGCTTGCCTTTGCACACGGCCTCAACATTCACTTCGGCCTCATCGAAGCCCCGGCCGACATCGACGTCATCATGATCGCGCCCAAGGGCCCCGGCCACACGGTGCGTGGCGAATATGTAAAGGGCGGTGGCGTGCCCTGCCTCATCGCCATCCATCAGGACGCATCGGGCAACGCGCATGACGTGGCGCTGGCTTATGCCTCAGGCGTTGGCGGCGGCCGTTCGGGCATCATCGAAACCAACTTCAAGGAAGAGTGCGAAACCGATCTGTTCGGCGAACAGGCCGTTCTCTGCGGTGGCATCACGCACCTTATTCAGGCGGGTTTTGAAACGCTGGTGGAAGCCGGTTACGCGCCGGAAATGGCTTATTTCGAGTGCCTCCACGAAACCAAGCTCATCGTCGATCTGCTCTATGAAGGCGGCATCGCCAATATGCGCTACTCGATCTCGAACACCGCCGAATATGGCGACATCAAGACCGGCCCGCGC
>CALMVA010000080.1 GCA_937873035.1 uncultured Sphingomonadaceae bacterium
TTGACGGCAGGCTCGAACGGCAGGCCTGAGCAGGTGCCGAGGAAGTTGTTGCGCATATAGTGATAGAGATCATGCTTCAGTGGCTTCAAGCGCGCGTAGCGGTTAGAACGCACGCCCGCCTGATGCATATAATTGGTGCGGTAGAGCCAATAGGGCAGCGCCTCGCAGCCATGCCCTGCCATAATTTGCAGATCGGGATAGCGATCAAAAATGCCGGTCGTGACAAGGCGGAGCAGATGATAGCTCGTCTCAACCGCAAAGCCGAACACAGCGCCGTCCAGCCCTGCATCGATCATGCCGCCCATCATGTTGTCGGGCAGCGTTGCCGGGTGAATGTAAAGCGGCTGCCCAGTTTCCGCGAGCGCGCGGAAGATCGGGTCAAATTGCGCTTCATCAAGATAATGGCCCTGCGTGTGCGAATTGATCTGCACGCCCTTAAAGCCAAGCTCCTTGGCGCCGCGATGGATTTCCTGTGCGGACCATTCCGGGTCTTGCGGCGCAACCGCCGTCATGCCGATATAGCGGCTGGGGTGCTTCTGCACCGCATCAGCCAGATAATCATTGGCACGCGAGGCGATGCGCTTGGCTTCTTCCACATCGAGAAGCGGCTGAACACCCGGCGATGTCAACGCAAGGATTGCCTTGTCGATCCCCGTTTCATCCATGTGGCGAATACGCTGCTCGCCCAAATCCAGCAGCCGGTCCATGATCTGCGTCGCACGCTCAGAGGGGCTTTGGGCGTAAAAGCCCCATAGGCTCACCATGCCCTTATCGGCCGTGCCATCTTTCACCATCCGCAAAAAAACATCCACCTGCTCACGCGTGGCAAAGGCTTCTTCAGTGGCGATGCGCAGATAGCCGCGATCGCCACCCGTTTTGAGTTCATGTGTCATCGCAATCTTCTCTCCGGTTTTGGCAAGACCCGCGTCGGGCAGCAGCGATGCCGCAAGCCCAAGGCCAAGCGCCGCATTGACGCCGCGACGGCTCATGCCGCGCGGGTCAATCACATCATCCTTCATGAACGGCCTTGGCGACAAGGCAGGCGTGGAGACCTTCGGGGCCGTCTTCATGGCCGTGGCCCGACCATTTGACGCCGCCAAAGGGGGAATCTGCCCCGCCGATCATCGTCGTATTGACGCCCAGCATCCCCGTTTCCACCTCACGCATCAGGCGGCGCTGGCGCTTGACGTCATTGGTCCAGCTATAGGCGGCAAGGCCATAAGGCAGTCGGTTGGCCTCGGCGATCATATCGTCTTCGCGCGCGAAAGGATTGATGATCGCCACCGGGCCGAACGGCTCCTCGTTCATGATCTCGGCATCGAGGGGAACTTCTGAAATGACGGAAGGGGCATAGAAGAAGCCCTGATTACCGATACGCTCTCCGCCCGCGCCCAGCTTTGCGCCACGCGCAACGGCGTCGCCAATCAGCCGTTCCATCGCATCAGGGCGGCGCGGGTTCGCCATTGGTCCCATTTGGGTATCGGTATCAAGGCCATTGCCAACCTTGATGCGCGCCGCACGCTCGGCAAAGCCTGTGCGGAAGCGTTCAAACACATTTTCCTGCACAATGAAACGCGTGGGCGAAACGCAGACCTGCCCGGCATTGCGGTATTTATGGCCCACCATCGTATCGAGCACAGCGTCGACATCCACATCGTCGAACACGAGCACCGGGCCATGGCCGCCCAGTTCCATCGTGGTGCGCTTCATGTCTTCCGCCGCGAGTTTCGCCAGATGTTTGCCGACAACGGTTGAGCCGGTGAAGCTCAGCTTGCGGATGACAGGCGAGGCGAGCAGATGGCGCGACACCTGATCGGGCACGCCGAACACCGCCTGCGCGACTTCCTTTGGCAGCCCCGCATCGAGCAGGCACTGGAGAACACCCAGCGCCGAAGCAGGCGTCTCTTCAGCCGATTTCATGATGACCGAGCACCCGGCGGCAATCGGCGCGCCAAGCTTGCGGCCCGGATTGCCGAGCGGGAAGTTCCATGGGCTGAAGGCTGCGACCGGGCCGACTGGCTCATACATCACCGTCGACCGCATCCCCGCCGGGCGGACGAGCTGGCGGCCATAAATGCGCTGCGCTTCGCCTGCATAGAAATTGAAGAGGCCGACATTCATCAGCACTTCGATACGGGCTTCAGAAAGCGGCTTGCCTTCTTCCATCGTCGCGACGCGCGCCAGATCTTCCTGCCGCTCCATCATGAGGCGAGCAGCACCTTGCAGCACGGCAGCCCGCTCCTGCGGGGTCGAGTTGCGCCAGATGCGGAAGCCCTTTTGAGCCACCTCCAGAGCACGGTCGAGATCAGCGGCATCCGCCAGCGGCAGATCACCCAGCGTTTCTCCAGTCGCCGGATTGACGACCTTGTGCGTCGCGCGATGGCCGACGGAGATTTTCTCCCCGTCGATAATCATGTGGAGTGCGGGATAGCCAGTCACTTTGCAGCCTTTTCACGGTCAATATCACCCTGCCAGCGTTCTGGCACGATGGGCGCGCCCGTCACAGGGTGAGCATTGTGGAAGGGAACGACCTTGTGCGTCGGCCACAGCCAGAGATCTTCACGCGGCTTGAGCACGTCTGGCCCGGTCGGGTCTTGCGGGTAGGTCGTATCGATGAACGGCACATAGTTCGGTCGCGTATGCGCCCAGCCCGTTTCATAGTCAGCGTGCCATTGGGGCACATAGTTGAGGATGTGGATGCACCATACGCCATCCACCTTCTTGTAAGTGTTCTCGTAAAGACCACCCTCCCACCATTGGCGGATGCCCTGCATGGGGTTGTCACCGGTATAATCCTTATGGCGACCGGCCTGCATCGTGCAGCGGAAGCGGCCCAGCGCCGTTACGCCATCGGGCTGGATGTCAACAACATCCTGATGCTGCGGATGATCGAGCAGAAAGCCGTCGATCGGGCCGTTGTTTCCATGCGTAAAGTTCTTCTGGAACCGCTCAATATAGAGGCGCGCGGCCCCCGCCTTGCCGCGATAGATGCCGCCAAAGAAATGGACTTCGCAATCCTCGGTGAAGAGATCCACGACCTCCCGGTACAGGCATTTGTCGATCAGATAGCCATAGAGGTGATGGAGCTTGCGAACCGCCTGCTCATCCTCGCAAATGGTGATGCGCTTGGTGAGCGCTGCAACCTGCGCTTCGAGCGCAGCGATACGATCTTCAGACATCCGATTCTCCATAATTGTAAGTTATACTTACGAATGATGTGCGTTTTGCGGCCTGTCAATCAGGCAGTCGCGGCTTGTTTCTCAAGTGCTTCGAGCCGCTCCACTTCCAGACGATAGGGCTTGATCGCGCGGAACATGAGGAAAGCGGCAAGCGGCATGATCGTGCAGGCGGTGAAGAGGATAGCCTGCCCCAGATCGCCCGTCACATGATCGGAAATGACGCCGATGAACCAGCTGCCCATGGCACCGAAAAAGGTAAACATGAACAGGTAGAAGGCTGTCACCTGCCCCCGCATATCATTGGGCGCCACACGCTGGATCGCCGCATTTTGAGGGACCGCGCCTGCAATCGCAAAAAATGCACCGGCCCCGAAGATGATGCTCGACCAGAACGGATCAGGAATGAGCAACGCCGTGATAACAATGACGGTCGAGCCGCAAAAGCACATGAAGGCTGCGCGAATATTTGCATCCTTATACCGCTTGGCCAGCCATTCAACGAAAACGCCGCCCGTCACCATTCCGGTGATTGACGCGACCAGCGCGACGGTCCCGATCAGATCGCCAATCTGCTTCGCGTCCCAGCCAAACTCGCGCATCAGATAGGGTGTGCGCCAGAACATGATGCCGAAGGATTCAATCGCGCTCAGCGCCAGCGCGCCGAACATCGGATAATAGACCTTGCCACCGGCATGAATTGCCCGCGCCGCATCAAACCCCATGAACGTGATGATCTTGCGTCCAAGTCCTCCCCCCTGCGGAACACGCACAGCCTGTGCGAGCGGCGCAAGGCGTTGCGGCTCGCGCACGGTCAAGAACAGCAGGGCGGCAATCATCGACGGGATTGCCATATAGATAAGCACCCACTGCCAATTATGGATGCTGAGGCCAAAAAGCGGATGCGCGGGCCAGGAGTCCGATGCCTTGACCAGTCGCCCACCGATGATGGGGCCAAGCGTCGTGCCGCCAATAAAGCCCAACTGAAGCAGCGCAAAGGCACGCGTCAACACGCGTGGCGGAAACGCGTCGGAAAGGAGCGAGTATGACGACGGCGCGTGCGCCGAACCGCCCGCAGCCAAAAAGACGCGCGTGCCCACAAACTGCGTGAAGCTCTGCGCTATTCCGCTGAGCGCAATGAGCAGCCCAACAAAGCCCGCACTTGCCGAAAGCACCAGTTTGCGCGGATATATATCGGCAAGCCGACCCAGCGGAATTCCAACAAAGAAATAGCAGATGATCGTGGCTGGCCCGGCGAGAAAGCCCAACTGGGTATCCGTCAACTGGAAATCGCGCTTGATGTCTTCCGCCAGCATCCCGAACACGATCTGGTCGAGAAAGGACATGAAGGTTGCCAATATGATGATTGCCAGCGCCCAATAAGCGGCACCCGTGCTGGGCCAAATCTTCTGGCCATTCCCCTCATTGCCATGTTCCGACGCGACCACCGCTACCCCAGCTGCCATACATTCTCTCCTCTCGTCGGTGCCGCGCTATTGCCGGTCATGACGCGCAAAAAACCTTATGGCGGGAAGGTTGCACATCATCGCGCTTCCCAACCGCAATATTGTATGTATTAGATACAATATCGTTTGAGCCGTGATGTCCAGCACTTTCGTTGCAAGGCTCGGAAATCTGCGAATAACACTTTAAGGCCGCCCAATGCGGCCAGAGTCGGAGAGGAATAGAAATGCAAAATCTACCCGGCAAAACCGCATTCGTCACGGGCGGTGCCAGCGGTATCGGCCTTGGGATCGCCAAAGCGCTGCTTGGCGCGGGCATGAATGTCGTGATCGCCGACATCCGCGACGATCATCTCGATGCCGCCAAAGCAGAGCTGGGCTCACCAGAGCGCGTGCTGGGCATCAAGCTGGACGTGACCAACCGCGATCAGTTTGCCGCCGCCGCCGACGCTGCCGAAGCACGCTTCGGCAAGGTCCACATCTTGTGCAACAATGCAGGCGTCGCGGTGGTCGGGCCAACCGAACTTGCGACCTTTGCGGACTGGGATTGGGTGATGGGCGTCAACCTTGGCGGCACCATCAACGGTATCGTCACGCTACTGCCCCGCATACTCGCCCATGGCGAAGGCGGCCATATCGTCAACACGGCCTCTATGTCCGCCCTCGTGCCCGTCGGCGGCACGACCATCTATTCCGCCGGCAAAGCCGCCGTTACCGCGATGATGGAATGTATGCGGCCAGAACTGGAGGCACGCGGCGTCATCTGCTCGGCCTTCTGCCCCGGCGCCGTTCAATCGAACATTGCAGACGCTGGCAAGACGCGCCCCAGCGAACTCGCGGACTCAGGCTATGCCGAAGCAGACAAGCGTCGCCAGCAAGGCGGCAATTTCTTTCACCTTTACCAGACCAAGGAAGAGGTTGGAGAGCGTGTGCTGCGCGGCATCCTCAATGATGAACTTTACATCCTGACGCACAGCGAATTTGAAGTGGGCGTGCGCGAGCGCGGCGAAGCGACCACGGCCGCCGTCCAGACGCATTTGCCGGAAAATGAGGAATATAAGCAGGTCTTTGCCATGCTGTTCCGCAACCCTGCGATCACAGACGAAATCGCGCGCCAGAAGAAGTTGAAGGGAGACTGAGATGATCCAGCTTGCAGGTCGCACCGCTTTTGTAACCGGCGGCGCCAACGGCATTGGCATCGGCCTTGTCCGCGCGCTTCTGGCCGAAGGCTGCAAGGTTGCCATTGCCGACATCCGCCAGGACTCGATCGACGCCGCATTGAAAACGCTCGACAATCAGTCGGTGATGGGGGTTCAGGTAGACGTATCCTCGCGCGATGCGATGGAAAGGGCGGCGGATGAAGTTGAGGCTAAATTTGGCCCTGTCAGCCTCTTATTCAACAATGCCGGCATAAACCTGTTCCAACCTATTGAAGATTCAAACTATTCTGACTGGGATTGGGTGATGGGGGTCAACCTCAACGGCCCGATCAATGGCGTGATGACGTTCGTTCCGCGCATGATCGCTGCAGGCAATGGCGGCTATATCGTCAACACCGCCTCGATGGCAGGCTGGCTCGCCGCCGGATCGCCCGGCATTTACAACACCACCAAATTCGCGGTGCGTGGTATGTCGGAATCACTGCGTTATAGCCTTGCACCGCACGGCATTGGCGTCTCGGTGCTTTGCCCCGGCCTGGTGAAGTCCTTCATCTACGCCAGCGACGATGTGCGGCCCAAGGATCTCATGTCGGGTGCCAAGCCCGTCGACACCGAAAATGTGAAGCGGCTGGAAGAGTTCCATCAGTTCGGCATGGAGCCAGACGTCATCGCCGCGCGCGTGCTGGATGGGATGCGCGAGAACCGCACCTATATTTTCTCGCACCCTGAATTCAAGGATGAGGTCGCAGACCTTTTCGCCGAATATCTCGCTGATTTTCGGGATTATCCCAATGATCCGGGCTATGAGCAACGCACTGGTTTTGAACAGTTCCGCCGCGCGCGATACACCGAAGCACGCGCTGCCGCACGCAAGGCAACCTAGTCGATCATTCTAAGGGAGTGGGTATCATGAAGGTCAATGCACTCGATCATGTGAACATCATCACCGCTGATCTGGATGGCACCTGCGATTTTTACGCAGAACTGCTCAACCTTGACCGGCGTGATGCCCCTCCCCCGCTGACGCCCCAGACGGCACAGTGGATGTATGACGAGGCCGAGCGCCCTATCCTGCATATCAACAGCCTTGATTGCATCCGCGCCTATGACCGTGAAGTGCCACCAGGGCCAACCGGCTCGATCCACCATGTCGCGCTCAATTGCTCAGGCTATGATGAGATCATCGCGCGCCTCAATGCACGCGACATGGATCATCAAATCAATTTGATCGAAGCGATCGGGCTGCGGCAGGTGTTCACGCTCGATCCAAACGGCGTGTTGCTTGAACTCAATTTCTTTGGAGATTGATCCGCTGAAAGGCGGATGAGGGGCAGCTCGACGTCTGGTCGAACCGCCCCTCAGATCAGTGTTGCGCCTTGTAGGAGGCAATCCATTCAACGGTTTTGCGCAAACCGCCAAAGGGATAAAAGTGCAGGCGAACACGTCCATGTTCATCGCCCAGCCCCTTGGCAAAAACGCCCACCAGCTTGTCCGGGCCCGCTGTGCCCAGCAGATTGGTGATGCTCACCCCATATTTCTTCATGACCGAGGCAGACGCCCCGACGCCACAGCGCGCGGCAAACGCAAGCAGGCGCTTGATACCGGCAGGCCCCGGAATTCCAATGCGCACCGGCACCTCAAGGCCACGTGCGCGCAGTTCCTTGAGCCAGGTGAGGAAGGCATCAGGATCAAAGCCGAATTGCGTCACAACGAGCGGCGCCATGCCGCGCCGTTCGATTTCGCGCACCTTGACTTCCAGCACATCCCAGCACTGTTCGGTCGACATATTGGGATGCCCTTCCGGGTGCCCGCCAATGCCGATGGCCTTGATGCCGGCACGCTCGAAAGCGCCCGTGGCGATGAGCGCCGACGTATCGAAATATGGCCCTTGCGGCTCAGGCGGGTCGCCCGCGACGATGAAGCAACGGGTGACGCCCGCCCGCTCCACGACAGCCCGCAGATAGCCCTCAAAATCATCTTCTGACGTAATGCGGCGCGCCGAGAAATGGGGCATCGGTTCAAAGCCCATCTCCCGCACGGCAATGGTGGCCGCAATCCGTGCTTCTGCATCTTCACCGGGAAGAAACGTCACCGCGACGGGCGTATCTGCGGGAATGAGGTCTGCGGCGTCACGCAACGCATCAATGTCTTTAGCGGTCATCTCAAGTGAGAAGCCGTCTGTAATCCCATCAGGAGCCTTGTCCCAATTGGGGTGGATGAGAGGTTTCACCATCTGCATACCTGACAAGTTTTGAAAATTGCCGGGCGTGCCACACAATGGCCGCACGCCCGAACACAGATTTTAGCGGCCCGTGCGCCAGCCTTCGGCATAAGCTTCGCGCGCAACGCGCGAATACGGAACCGGACTGACGATTGCGCGGACTTCGATCTGCTTGTGCGGCTCAACCGTGGTCTTGCGCGTGCCGCCATTTTCTTCGCCCCACACAACGCGGAGTTCCGTGCCAACCGGAATTTCAGGGTCAATCGTAGCGAGCGAAAGCGCCTGCTTTTCGTTGAACGAGAAGCCGGTGAACATCGAGAGGCCAACGGTCTTGCCACCGGCATCGACAACGCGATCATAGTTGGACGAAGCATAGTTGGCGAGCGGCGTATCGAAGAACTTATACTGATCGCCATCGGGGTTGAAGAGCGAGGACATGATCTTCGCCATGTCTTCCGGGTTCCACGCGAGCGTCACCTTCTTGCGCTGTTCGGCCGGGTTCAGTTTTTCAAGCGCTTCACGACCGTGGAAGTCATGGTCGAACTTCACGAACGAGCCATAGCCCAGTTCCCATGGGTTCAGGTAATAGTCTTCGATGTTGTCCGAAACAAACGAGCCGCCAATCGAGCCGGTCGCTTCATAGCTGTCGGCGCCGAGCCATTCGCGGAAGCCCTTCAGCTTTTC
>CALMVA010000081.1 GCA_937873035.1 uncultured Sphingomonadaceae bacterium
CGATGTGAAGGATGGCGAGAACTGCTTTGCCTCCCATGAGCATCGCGCAGGCACGCTGGGCAGCAAGTGCATCTACCTCAATCCGTTCGGGCTGCTGGGCTTGCCCAATACGCGCATCAATCCCTTCCAGTTGCTCAAAGACGTGATTGCAGGCGGCGGGGAGATCGACACGCAGGCCGATGAGATCGCCTATATGCTGGTCTCCGGCAAGGATGAGGACTGGGCGAAGCAGGGCGCAAAGCGCATCCTTTCCGTCCATCTCGAATATCTTGCCATGCGCGACCCTGAGAACTGCAACCCCGGCGGGCTGTGGCGTTTCGTCAATTCTTCATCGGAGGAGCTGGAAGCCAGCTTTCAGATGATGATGAGCTGCGGCATTGAAGGGATTGCGCGCCGCGCTGCGGCGGAAGCCGCCACCTATTTCGATGCGCCAAAACAGTTTGAGGCCTATAAGGCGGAAGCCATACAGGCGCTTGCCGCCTTTGAAGCGGGCAAGTCGCTGGAGCGCAGCACCGCTGCCCACGACTTTGATTTTGGCAGGCTGAAGCATGAGCCTTGCACGGTCTATCTGATGACGCCGAGCGATAAGCTCGCGGTTGCAGCGCCTTGGATTACCCTCGTCGTCAATTACGCCATTGAGACGATAGCCCGTCAGAGTGGGCAGCTGCGGACGACGTTCATCCTCGATGAATTCCCGCAACTGCCCGCCGCGCCAGCGGTGATGAAGGCGCTGCGGCTTTATCGCGGCAAGGGCATACAGGTCTGGATATTCTCGCAGGGGCGCTATTCGATGGAAGGCCGCTGGAGCAAAGAGGCGGTGAAGGAGTTTGAGGATCAGGCCAGCATCTTCACGATGACGGGCGTTGAAGACCCCGAGCTTATCAAGGATCTGGAGCTGTGGTCGGGCAACCGGACGATTGTCACCCATGGCCTCAATGTCGGCGGCGGCGCGGTGGAAACCGCCGGTTCCAATCGCGGTGAAGCCCGCCGTCCTGTCCTGCAAAGTGAGGATATCCGTGGCATTGGTGCAGGTCGCCAGATTATCAAGGTGGCGGGATTGCCGCCGCTTTTTGTATGCGAGCGGCTGCCTTACTACGCGGTCAATCCGTGGAAATCGCAGCTGCGCGATGTGCGCGATTTGCATTCCGGCAAGACATGATGTGCGGCGCACCATGCGCCAAGTTTGAAAAGCCGCAGAATTCTGCGGTATAATGAAAACAGGCTCTCATAAAAGACAGGACGTGTCATTGGGAGTTGGGCGCGGGAGGAAAACAACGTTCCTCCCATATCGGAAGACGGACAAGCGTAACTACAATCCCGCGCCTCGATGGAGAGGCGCTGTCATTGGACAGCGGGGGATGAAATGGTTCCGCTTACACCGGAAGAGATAGCAGAGCTGAGGCAACATCTTGCCGATCTCGATATTTCCGATGAGAGCAAAGACGAGCTGATCCGGCTCATCGACAGCATTGCCATTTCTTTGGTTGAACAGGCCTTGGGCCTCAGCCCCGTGCAGCTTTCCTTGTCTGCGCGCGCAAACTATGCTTTTCTTGGGGCATCCGAATGTGATAGCCTCGAAAAATCCGAGACTATTGAACGAGTTGACCTCCCCCATGATGAGCAGGGAGAGGGCGCGAAAAACAACAGACGCCCCCGGTCATACCGCAAGGGGCAGATTGCGCCCAGGTGATTAAGATGTGCAGAAAAACCAATCAGAAGGCAGTCATCTACTGCCGCGTCAGTACCAAGAAACAGGCACGGGAAGGCAATGGCCTTGAATCCCAGGAAACCCGTTGCCGCGAGTACGCAAAGTATCGCGGGCATGAGGTTGTGCGCGTATTCAGCGATGATATGTCCGGCTCGCTCCTTGGGCGTCCGGGGATGCTGGAAATGCTGGCCTTCCTTCGCAAGCACCGCCGCGATGGCGTGGTGGTCATCATTGATGACATTTCGCGTCTTGCTCGAGGCATTGAAGCCCACCTGAAACTGCGCGCAGAAATATCCGGTTCTGGCGGCTTTCTTGAAAGTCCATCTATAGAATTCGGAACGGACTCTGACAGTCAATTAGTAGAGCATCTCTTGGCTAGCGTGGCGCAGCATCAGCGTAGCAAGAATGGCGAGCAAGCAAAAAACCGGATGCGGGCGCGGATGATGAATGGCTACTGGGTGCATAATGCTCCCCTTGGCTATCGCTATCAGAAAAGCTCCTCGGGCGGCAGCGTGCTGGTGCGCGATGAGCCGATTGCCTCGATCATCGCCGAAGGGCTGGAAGGCTATGCCAGCGGGCGCTTTACCACCCGCGCGGAGGTCAAACGCTTCCTTGAGGCGCACCCCGGCTTTCCGGTGTGCCGCCATGGCTTCCTGACCAACGAGCAGGCGCATCGCATTCTGACGCGCCCGATCTATGCGGGCTATATCGAAAGCGAAGTCTGGGGGATTTCACTTCGAAAAGCGCAGCATGAGCCGCTGATTTCGCTGGAGACCTTCCAGCGCATACAGGAACGCCTGAACGGCAAACCGTTCGCGCCTGTCCGCGCCGATATCAATGAGGACTTCCCGCTACGCGGTGTTGTCACCTGCGGTGAATGCAATCACCCGCTGACGGCCAACTGGTCGAAGGGCAGGAACAGCGCCTATCCCTATTATGTCTGCCGCCATCGCGGCTGCGGCAAGTTCGGCAAGTCGGTTGCCCGCGCCAGGGTCGAAGGCGCGTTTGAGGGTATCCTTCGCAAGGCGGTGCCGGGCGAAGGCGTTATGGACATTTTCACGAGGGTCTTCCGAAAGCACTGGGAATCGGGGCAATCCAAGTTCCGCGAAATGCGCTCGACGATGAAGCTGCAAACCGTGGCCATCGAAAAGAAAATCACGCAGATGCTCGACCGGATTGTCGAAGCGGACAGCCCCACCGTTATCAGCGCCTATGAGCGCAAGGTGGATGAGCTGGAGCGCCAGAAGCTCGTTCTTGCCGAAAAGACCGCCCGTTGCGGCACGATGGTGAAGGGCTTTGACGAGAGTTTTCGAACCGCTCTGGAATTTATCGCAAACCCTTGGAATCTATGGGAGAATGGCTCTCTGAATGACAAGCGGATTGTGCTGAAACTGACTTTGGCCACCCATCTCCAGTATGACTGGAAAGAGGGTGTTCGAACCCCCGAATTATCCTTACCGTTCAAGGTGTTAGAGGATGATTTTGACCGTGAAAAGGTAATGGCGGAGACGGAGGGATTCGAACCCTCGGTACAGTTTCCCGTACGACGCTTTAGCAAAGCGTTGGTTTCAGCCACTCACCCACGTCTCCGACCGCGATTGGCTGGGGGCGCTATAGCGACGGCTTTACGACTAGACAATGCCCTGTCTTGCGGGAAATTCGATTCAGGTTGGCTTAAAACAGACTCGCTTCGTCGCTGACGGCTTGCAGCGGCCCCGCCGCGCGATTCTACATCGCGTTGAAAGATAACAATTTGGAGGTTCGCATGGTCGGAACATGGGCAGGGCGCCTGGCGCTCAGCATCGCAGCGGGGGTGATGGCCCTCTCGCCTGCGTTCGCCCCGGTTTCGCTTGCGCAGATCAAGTCGGTTGATCCCAGTGCGACGTTCGAGGTGCCACCGGCTCCTGCCAGTGCCGCCACCGCAGCCCCGGCATCATCGGGCGATGCGGCGATCCAGTCAGACCTTGCTGGCCCGAATGATGTAGCGGGCACCTCAGGCGTTTCGGACAGCATAAGCACCGGCATCACCGAGCCCAGCAAGACCTATAAGAAGGACGATCTCATTGGTGCTGCTGAGGGCGTTTTCGGCAAGGGAGCCAAGGGTTTGGCCGAAATGCTTGAGAAGATTCTGAAGGATCAGGGCGAGCCGAACGCCTATATCGCCGGGCGCGAGGCCTCTGGGGCGATTGGCATCGGCCTGCGCTATGGCTCCGGCACGCTGATGCACAAGGTGGAAGGCGAACGCCCGGTCTACTGGACCGGTCCGTCACTGGGCTTCGATCTTGGTGGAGATGCGGCCAAGACCTTCGTTCTTGTCTATAATCTTTATGACAGTCAGGATCTCTACAAGCGGTATCCGCAGGTGGAAGGCCGCGCCTATTTTGTCGGCGGGCTATCGGCGACTTATTTGCGGCGCGATGATGTCGTCATCATCCCTATCCGCCTGGGCGTTGGCCTGCGGCTGGGCGCAAATATCGGTTACATGAAATTCAGCGAAAAATCGCGCTGGCTGCCATTTTGAGCAGACGCGCAAAGGCATAACAACCAGAAGCAGAAACTTCGGGTCGCACCAAACTATAAGGGCCGCGTATCGAGTGCGCGGCCCATTTTATGTCAGCCGACAAGCCGCCAGCCCAGCGTCTCGCCTGCATGGAAGGGGGCAAGCGAGGTGCCCGCGGCGGGCACCGCCTGGGGCACCGTTTCGCCGCCACGTTCGAGCGTGATCGTGCCTTCATTGACCGGCAGGCGATAAAAGGCCGGGCCATTGAGCGCGGCGAAGGCTTCCAGCTTGTCGAGCGCGCCTTCCTCATCGAACACGGCGGCATAGCTTTCAATCGCATAAGGCGCGTTGAAAATGCCTGCGCAGCCGCATGATGTTTCCTTGGTTTCAATCGCATGGGGCGCGGTATCGGTGCCGAGGAAGAATTTGGGCGAGCCAGAGGTCGCCGCCTTGCGCAGCGCCAGCCGATGCTTTTCGCGTTTGACGATGGGCAGGCAATAGAGATGCGGGCGGATGCCGCCCACCAGCATCGCGTTGCGGCTGATATGCAGGTGCTGCGGCGTGATCGTCGCGGCCACATTGGGGCCGCTCGCCAGCACGAAGTCAGCAGCTTCGGCCGTTGTAATATGCTCAAAGACGATGCGCAGGTCTGGAAAATCGCGGACCACGCCGTTCAATATGCGCTCGATGAACACCGCCTCGCGGTCGAACACGTCCACTTCATGGTCTGTGACTTCGCCGTGGATAAGGAAGGGAATCCCGATCTTCTGCATCCGCTCCAGCACGCGGGCGATATTGGCGATGTCGGTCACGCCGTGCGCCGAGTTGGTCGTGGCGTTGGCGGGGTAGAGCTTGGCGGCGGCGAAGGCGCCGCTTTCAAAGCCACGTGCAATCTCGTCCGGGTTAGTCGCGTCGGTCAGATAGCAGGTGATGAGCGGCTCAAAGTCGCTGCCGTCTGGCAGAGTGGCCATGATCCGCGCCTTGTAGGCAAGCGCCATTTCAGGCGTCGTCACGGGCGGCTTGAGGTTTGGCATCACGATCGCGCGGCGGAACTGGCGGGCGGTATAGGGCGCGACGGCTGCCAGCATCTCACCATCGCGCAGGTGCACGTGCCAGTCATCAGGGCGGCGGATGGTGATGCGGTCAGTCATTTCAGCTCCGAATGTTGTCGTCATGGCTTGGGACTTCGATCTTTACATTCTAGAGCGTGTTCGGTTTTGATTGAATCAAAACCGCGCCCCAGTTTTTTGTTTTCCGCAATTTCCGAGCCGTTCGGTGGTTCCACCTCACTCGAAATCGCTCTAGATGAAGGCCATGGCAGAAACCACGCTTTCCGACCGCGCCGTCATCCGCTTGTCCGGTGACGATGTCCGCGGCTTCTTGCAAGGGCTTGTGACAAACAATGTGCTGGGTGATCTCCCCGTTTGGGCGGGGCTGCTGACGCCACAGGGCAAGGCGCTGTTCGATTTTTTCCTCTGGGCCGATGGCGATGACATTCTCGTCGATTGCGAAGCGGCGCAGGCCGATGCGCTGGTGAAACGCCTGTCCAGCTACCGGCTGCGGCGCGCCATCACCATCGCGCGCGAGGCGGCGCTCGCGGTGCATTGGGCACCCGGTGGCGGCGAGGGCGTTCCCGATCCGCGCCTCGCAGAGCTTGGCCGCCGCTGGATTGCGCCGCCGTCCGCCCCCGCAAAGGGATACCACGCCCATCGCCTGTCGCTGGGCGTGGCCGAGGGCGCAGCCGAGCTGGGGCAGGACAAGACGTTGTGGCTTGAGGCCAATGCCGAGGAACTGAACGGCGTCAGCTTCACCAAGGGCTGCTATGTCGGGCAGGAAAACACCGCGCGGATGCATTACCGCCAAAAGGTAAACCGGCGGCTGTTCGTGCTGCCCGATGGCCGTGTGGAGCGGCGTTCGGTTGAGGCGCCGGGCGATGCGCTGGTGCCGGGCTGGCTGTCCGCCGCGCTTTAGCGCGCAGTCCGCAAGCGCCAGAGCGTGTAGAGGCCAATCGCCATCCACACGATGTTGAGCGCGGCAGAAGGAATCGCGCCATTCCAACCGCTGTTGATGATGAAGCCGGCAGCCCCCACTACATTCATCCACTGATAAGCGGGTGAGCGGCCATGGAGCTTGCCCGTTGAAAGAAGAATGTAGCTGGCGAGGATAAGCAGCGCGCCGACCCAACCTACGGTTTCAATGAACAATGTTTCCATGAGTCGCGGCTAGCCGTTGCGGCGTGCCGGGGCAATGGACGTGATCGCCCGTGCGCGCGTTGCGACGGGGAGTGCAGCGGGCGTGCGCATTTGGTGCTATAGCTGCGGGTGTCAGGGGGATCTCACGGCAGGCGGATCACGCGGTTCCGTTTGCGGATGACTGGAGATCTACAAATGCAGCTATCCCGATATGCCTTGCGGGCGGCACTTCCGCTCGTTCTTCTGCCGCTGGCATCTGCGCTTCAGGCGCAAATGACGCCCGAACCTGCCCCATCGCCAGCGCCCGCGGAAGTGCCACCGGCGTCTCCGTCGCCTGAGGCTCCACCCGCGCCGCCCGCACCCCAAGCGCCGGTAGCGACGCCCGATGCGGCTCCGGCAACACCGGCACCTTCAACACCGGCGGAAACCAATGTGACACCGCCCGGTGTGGTGCGCTGGGCACCGCCGGTGCAGACGCTCGCACCCGCGCCGCAAACCAGCTATCCGCCCTGTTCTGCCACCGTGACGGACCAGTGCGTCAACACGCGACGGGGCAGTGATGCGCCGCGCCGTCCGCCGCCGCATCACGGTTGATCTGGAGCATTGCGCCCATAATTGCCTTGCCCTGATCGATCCTGCCGCTAAGCCCCTGAAAGCATTTCGGGGGAGGCGGGGAGATCGATCAGGCGTTGCAATCGCTGGGGCTGGCGCCGCAGGCGCTGGCAACCCTGTTGTCAATCGTGTTCGGGGCGGCGGTGGTGCGCGGGCTGACGGGCTTTGGCTTCGCCATTCTTGCCGTGCCGCTGCTTGGCCTTGTTATTCCGCCCGCGCACGCCGTGCTGTTGGCGATTGTGCTCCAGATGCTGATCGGCCCCTTTGGCGTCAGCAAGGCACTGGGGCATATTGACGCCCGGCTGGTTGCGGGCGTGGCCGCAGGGGCTGCCCTTGCCACGCCGCTTGGCCTGCTGATTCTCTCGATGACGCCGCCAGACACGGCGCGCCTCGTGATCGCTGCCATCGCGGTCGGCTGTTTTGGCACATTTCTGGTGAAGCGCGCGCCGCTGCCCAGTCGCGCGCGCTCGCACATTGCGGCAACCGGCGTGGCGGCGGGGCTGCTCAATGGCTTTGCGGCCATGCCTGGCCCGCCGGTTATTCTCTATTTCGTGCGCAGCGGCGTGACGCCCATGGCCGCGCGTGGATCAATGATCCTCGTCTTCTTTGCAGCGGCAACCGCCGGAACCGTAACGGCGGCGCTGCGGGGGCTGCTCGATGCCCGTCTGCTGATGCTGGTGGCGGCGTGCTTCCCGCTGATGCTGGCGGGCAACCATATCGGCTCGCGCTTTTTTGGCGTTATTCCTGAGCGCGTCTGGCGGTCGATTGTCATCATCCTGCTCTGCGTCTCGGCGGCAGGTGCGCTCATGAAGCTGCAATAGATGCAGCACCCCTTGACGCGCGCGCCGCGCAACGCCAAGCGAAATGCAGCTTTGAAGGGGTATTAAACGCGTGGAACCGGTCAACACGATCGAGGGCAAGGCCTATCCGTTCGGTCTCAAGAACATCGATACCGACGTTATCATCCCAGCGGCCTGGCTGAAGACGATCAGCCGCTCAGGCCTTGGCAAAGGCGCGTTCGAGGCGATCCGCAAGGAGCCGGGCAATCTCTTTGACAGCCCGGAATATGCAGGCTCGCCCATCCTTATCGCAGGCGACAATTTCGGCTGTGGCTCAAGCCGTGAACACGCCGCATGGGCGCTGGCCGATCTTGGCATCAAGGCCGTGATCGCGCCCAGCTTTTCAGATATTTTTTCGGGCAATGCCTTCAAGAACGGCATCCTCACCGTCGTTCTGCCGCAAGAGGCGATCGACCGGCTGATGGAGGTCGCCAAGACAGACCCCATCCATATCGACCTTGAAGCGCAGACGGTGACGACGCCGTTTCAGGATCGCTTCACCTTCGAGATTGATGCTTTCCGCAAGAACTGCCTGCTGAAAGGGCTGGACGAAGTTGGCCTGACGCTCGCGATGGACGGGAAAATTTCAGACTATGAGAGCCGCGCGCAACAAGCGTGGCCGTGGCAAGCAGGAGCAGTGGCATGAAAGCGTTATTGTCTAAAGTCGTTGGTGGCCCCGAAACGCTGGTTCTTGAGGACGTCGCCGATCCGGTGGCCGGTCCCGGCCAGCTTCTCGTCGCGGTGAAGGCCTGCTCGGTCAACTATCCCGATGTGCTGGTGATTGAGGACAAATATCAGTTCAAGCCGCCCCGGCCTTTCTCGCCGGGCAGCGAGGTTTCGGGCATTGTTGAAGCCGTGGGCGAGGGTGTGACCCAGTTCAAGGTGGGGGATCGCGTGCTGGGTGCCACCGGCAATAATGGCGGCATGGCTGAAAAGGTCGTGCTGAATGCCGCCACGGCCTATGAGCTTCCGGCAGAGCGCAGCTTTGCCGAAGGTGCCGCCCTTATCCTGACCTATGGCACCTCGATCCACGCGCTGCTGGATCGCGGGCACATCAAGGAAGGTGATACGCTGCTTGTGCTGGGTGCTGCGGGGGGCGTCGGTCTCGCCGCCGTTGAGTTGGGTGTCGCCTTTGGTGCGCGCGTCGTTGCCGCCGTTTCCTCGGAAGAAAAGGCCGCAGTCGCACGGGCTGCGGGCGCTTCGGACGTTGTGATCTATGATCGCGCACCGTTCGACAAGGATCAGTCCAAGGCGCTGTCTGAAGCCTTCAAAAAAGCGGTCGGCCCCAATGGCGCCAATGTCATTTATGATGCGGTTGGCGGTGACTATGCCGATCCGGCGATCCGCTGCATCGCATGGGAAGGCCGTTATCTTGTCGTCGGCTTCCCGTCTGGCATCCCCAAGCTGCCGCTCAATCTCACACTCTTGAAGAGCTGTGATGTGTGCGGCGTGTTCTGGGGCGCGTTTACGATGCGCGACCCGCAGAAGAACCGCGATCATATCGCGCGCCTGTTCCGCCTCTGGAAAGATGGCAAGATCAGCCCGCGCGTGACCGATACCTTCCCGCTGGAGCGCGGCGGCGATGCCATCGCCAAGATGGCGCGCCGCGAAGCGATCGGGAAGCTCGTCGTCACCAACGATTGATATATTCGCAGCAGGGCTTTGCGGTTGAAGGAAAGCCCTGCTGCGCCTATTTTGAGCACAGCCGCTTCGAAAAGAAAGAAGGACCTCCCATGACCACGTTCGATGACCGCGAAAACGCGTTCGAAAACAAGTTTGCGCACGATCAGGAAATGTCGTTCCGCGTCACCGCGCGGCGCAACAAGCTGGTCGGCCAGTGGGCGGCCGCGAAGATGGGCCTGACGGCGGAAGAAACCGATGCCTATGCCAAGGCGGTTGTGCAGGCCGACTTTGAAGAAGCGGGCGATGAAGACGTGATCCGCAAGCTGCTGGGTGATCTCATCGCAGCGGGCGTCAATACCAGCGATGAAGAAGTGCGTCAGGCACTCTCTGACCAGATGGTTGAAGCCCGTCGCCAGATGATGGAAGCGAAGTAATTCGTCATGCCGATGCCCGCCAACGAGATTGAGGACATGATCCGTGCCGCATTTCCCGATGCGGCCATCGAGATCACCGATCTGGCGGGCGATGGCGATCACTACGCCGCCAAGGTAACGAGTGCCGCATTCAGGGGAATGTCCCGCGTGCGGCAGCATCAGGCCGTTTATGCCTCGCTTGGCGGCCGGATGGGGGGAGAGTTGCACGCCTTGCAGCTCACCACCGCAACCCCCGATTGAGGAGTATTGAAATGACGGACGCCACCCAGGCGCGCATCGGTGAAATCGTGAGCGGCAGCGATGTCGTTCTGTTCATGAAGGGCACGCCCTATTTTCCGCAATGCGGTTTTTCGAGCCGCGCAATTGCCATTCTTGATCGGCTTGGCGTGGAATATGCCAGCGTCGACGTGTTGCAGGACGCCGAAGTGCGCGCCGGCATCAAGGAATTCTCCGACTGGCCGACCATCCCCCAGCTTTATGTGAAGGGTGAGTTCATCGGTGGCTCCGACATCATGATGGAAATGTATGAAGCAGGGGAATTGGGCGAACTGATGGCCGAGCAGGGCGTCGCCAAGGCAAGCTGACGCTTCACGTTAACTCAACCAAAAAGAGCCGCGCGGGGAAACCTGCGCGGCTTTTTTGTTGTGTGGCTGTCATCTGCTTGCCGACGCCCTGTGTCGTCACCCCAGCGCAGGCTTGAGTCTGGCTGGTCGGGCAAGATGCCAGCCTGCGCTGGCATGACGGTGGGGCGTTTTGGACGGTCTTGTATTTTTCTGCACTCGTCACCTGTGCGTCACCCCAGCGCAGGCTGGGGTCTCGTCGGAAGTGCGCACGAGATGCCAGCCTTCGCTGGCATGACGGGGTTGGGGGACAGGTTTTCCGCTGAAAAGGGAAAAGGGCGGATCGACGCGAGACCAGAGGAGCAGTCGATCCGCCCTTTTGAAAGCGTTTGGGGAACGCTCATTGGGAACGCGATAAGAGATGCACCACGCGTGCCAGACTGCGCTGATGTCGGATTTCCGGCGCTTGTGGTGGTGAAGGGGATTTTAACCAAGGCGGGATTTGTTAAAAATCCCGACATTTTTCCGCCTCTCGCGACCTGCGTCACCCCAGCGCAGGCTGGGGTCTCGTTGGTCGGGTGCACAAGATGCCAGCCTGCGCTGGCATGACGGTGGGGCGTTTTGGACGGTCTTGCATTTTTCTGCACTCGCCACCTGTGCGTCACCCCAGCGCAGGCTGGGGTCTCTTCGGAAGTGCGCACGAGATGCCAGCCTTCGCTGGCATGACGGGGTTGGGAAACAGGTTTTCCGCTGAAAAGGGAAAAGGGCGGATCGACGCGAGACCAGAGGAGCAGTCGATCCGCCCTTTTGAAAGCGTTTGGGGAACGCTCATTGGGAACGCGATAAGAGATGCACCACGCGTGCCAGACTGCGCTGATGCCGGATTTCCGGCGCTTGTGGTGGTGAAGGGGATTTTAACCAAGGCAGGATTTGTTAGAAATCTCGACATTTTCCGCCTCTCGCGACCCGCATCACCCCAGCGCGACCTTAAGTTTGGCTGGTCGGGCAAGATGCCAGCCTGCGCTGGCATGACGGTGGGGAGGTTTGGGCGGTCTTGTATTTTTCCGCTCGCCCACCTGTGTCGTCACCCCAGCGCAGGCTGGGGTCTCTTCGGGACTGTGCACGAGAAGCCAGCCTTCGCTGGCATGGCGGGGGCGCAAAATCTGTTCAGTTGGCGTTCAGGCTTTCGACTACATCTGTAGTCAATCAGGTGTTGCGGAGGCGAGCAAGCCATGGCTGAACGGATCAGCGATGCAGAACACGCGGTGATGGAAGTCCTGTGGGATGAAGCGCCGCTTGATGCACAGTCCATTTTTGATCGGCTGGCGAGCACGCAAAGCTGGACGCTGGCGACGGTCAAAACCTTGCTGTCTCGCCTTGTCGCGAAGGACGCGCTGGCAACCGAGACGGAAGGCCGCAAGTTCCTCTACCGGCCCGTCATTGCCCGCACCGACTATGTATCGGGAGAATCGCGCCGACTGGTGGATCGCCTGTTCGGCGGCCGCCTAAGCCCGCTCGTCGCGCAATTTGCAGAGGCCGAAACGCTCTCTGCCGATGACATCGCCGAAATCGAGGCCCTGTTGCGGGAGTTGAAGAAATGACCGGCTGGATTATCGAAACGCTCGCCGCCGCCACGCTGCTCATGCTGGTTGTGCTGGCGCTGCGCGAGCCGGTTGCGCAGCGTTTCGGCCCGCAGGCGGCTTATCTGCTCTGGCTGCTGCCCGCGATGCGCATGGTGCTGCCGCCTTTGCCTGCGGGCTGGTTCGCCTTTGGCGTGGTTCCTGTGGCGCAAGTCTCGATCATCATGGGGAAGGCGGTGCCCGCGTCTGCACCTTCGGCGCTTGGCTGGCCGCTGGTGATCGCCGCGCTCTGGTGTGCCGGTGCGCTTGGCTTTATCGGCTGGCAAATCATCATTTATTGCCGCTTTTCAGCGCGCCTCCGCCGCAGTGCAGAGCGGCTGGCGGAGGAAGGCGCCGTCTCGATCCGGTCGAGCGCAGATGTCCGCGCGCCGCTGGCCTTTGGCGTGGTGGACCCCGTCATCATCCTGCCTGCCGATTTTAAGGAACGTTATGATGGGCGCGAGCAGCATTTTGCGCTGGCGCATGAGATGTCACACCATCGGCGCGGTGATCTGATTGCCAATATCGCCGGGCTCATCGTGCTGGCCATTCACTGGTTCAACCCCGTGGCGCATATCGCCTGGCGCGCGTTTCGGCTCGATCAGGAGGCGGCGTGCGACGCGCTGGTGCTGGCCGGTGCCAGTGTCGAGGATCGGCAGGCGTATGGCACGGCGCTGTTCAAGTCCGCTATGGGTGGCGTGCCGCGCGCCGCCTGCACCATGACGGGCGCGTCGGGCCTCAAGATGCGGCTGCGGCGGATCGTTGCCGGGCGGGTCGCGCCGATGCGCGGGGGCGCACGGGCCGCTGGCATAATTGTGGTCGCGGGACTTGCCCTGACCGTTTCAACCGGGATTGTTGCCGATGCGCAGCGCACGTTCTCGCCCGCAAAGCCAGATGCCGCATCGCCGAAGCAGATTGCCCAGGCCGTCATGCCGATTGCTCCGGCGGTGCGCCCGGCGGCACTCGCCACAGTCGCGCCCAAGGCGGAAGCGCGGGCGAAGGCTGGGTCCAGCCCCCCCCCCCCCCCAAGCCGGCCGGAAGCCCGGGAAGCCGCCTCCCGGCCGGTCGCGCCGCAGCCTGATTTTCTGCCCGTCGCGGCGCCTTTGGCGCCTGTTGCGCCCGTCGCCGCCATAACCTGCCCGGAAGGCACGCGCGAAATGCGGATGATCCGCCAGATCGCCATGCCCGATGCGCCGGTGCAAACGCTGCGCATTTCAACCTGTGCGCCTGATGCGCGCGCCACGCGGGCCATGGTGATGCGTTCGCTTGCTGCGGCGCGCGGCACGATTGCCGCAGATCCTGATATTCCGGCGGATGTCCGGCGGAAAATTCTGGAGGCGCTCGACCATCGCATGGCCGATCTGCCTGCTGCCGCGCCGCTTTCATAAAATAACGAAGAGCAAGGAGGAGAAGATGGTTTCAGGAAAGACATTCGCGCTCATCGGCACCGGCCTTGTTGGCGCAACGCTGCTCGCACTCGGATCGCCGGGCTTTGCTGCGGCAGAACCCGAAGCGCCGGTCGTGAAAAAGACGATCATCATCCGCCAGCATGACGGCGCGGGAAATGTAGAGAGCGAACGCGAGATCGCGATTGCCAACTGCCCTGAAGGCAGCCGCCGTTTTGCAACCGAAGGCGATGGCAAAGGCGCAGACGGCCAGCCGCGCACGTCGCGCGTCGTCATTTGCGCCAATGGCGGCATTTCGGATGCGGATATGGCCAAGCGCCTTACCGAAGCGCGCGATCGGCTAGCGAAAGATCTGGATGCGGCAAGCTCTGCCCGCGCGCAGGCGCTTGCCGAACTTGATCGGGAGATTGAGCGGCTCAACGGCGCGCACAAGAATTACACAAAGGAATAATCGGCAAATAATCCGCTCCCCGCTCCGGCCTTTCTCCCTTTCGGCCGGAGCAGACCCGGAGGGTCGTGCAGACTTCATCCCATCTGCACGGCCCTCCGGGCCCCCATCGGCACTTGTAACGGGGCCTGCCTTTCGCCACATGAACGGCATGGATGCGCCCGATCTTTCCAAAGAACCTTATGCCATTGCCGAGCAGGTGAGCCCGCTTATCCGCCGCGTGCTGGCGCATAATCCCTCGCCGTTCAGCTATACCGGCACGCAGACCTACATCGTCGGCACGGGTGAGGTGGCGGTGATCGATCCTGGCCCGCTGGGGGATGACCCCGCGCACGTCGAGGCGCTGATCCGCATATTGGAGGGCGAAAAGATCGTCGCCATCATGTGCACGCACACGCATCGTGACCATTCTCCTGCCGCTGCACCACTGGCAGCGGCCACGGGCGCGCCCGTCATCGGTTGCGCGCCGCTTGTTCTGGAAGATGATGGGCCGCGTGCGGACGCCAGCTTTGATGCAACCTATGCGCCAGACCGGATTTTGGCGGATGGGGAAGGGGTGTCCGGCCCCGGCTGGACGTTGATGGCGGTGGCAACGCCGGGGCATACCTCCAACCATCTCTGCTTTGCGTTGCCGCAAGAAAAGGCGCTGTTTTCTGGCGACCACGTGATGGGCTGGTCCACCAGCGTCGTCTCGCCGCCCGATGGGGATATGGCGGCTTATATGCGCAGTCTGGCGCTGCTAATGGACCGTGACGACGAGGTTTATTACGCAGCCCATGGCGCGCCTATCGAGAACCCCAGGCGCCTTGTGCGCGGCATGATGGGGCATCGCAAGCAGCGCGAAGGGCAGATTTTGCGCCTGCTCGATGCGGGCGTGGGGCACATCCCCGATATGGTCGGCTCCATGTACAAGGGCGTTGACAAGCGCCTTCACCCGGCGGCAGGCCGCTCGGTCCTTGCGCACCTTATCGACCTGCGAGACAGGGGTGAGGTAACGGGCGCGGGTGAAGATTGGGCGCGCGTGGCATGAAGCGCATTTTCGCCCTGCTGCTGGGGTTGGCGATCATCGCGGGCGCGACCGCCTGGTATGTGACGCGGCGGATTGATCCGCCCGTCGAGACGGTTCTGTCAACAAGCCTTGCGGCCTTGCAGGAGCAGAACCGGCTTTCCGCCTTTGCCGCGCGCTTTGTGACGGTGGTGACGTCCACCAGGACGCAGCTTGGCTTCAGTGCAGAAAAGACGCTCATCCTGCCCGCCATGGTCCGCTACGAGGTTGATCTGGCCCGGCTGAAGCAGAGCGATCTGGCATGGGACGCGGCGACCAAGACGCTTTCGGTGCATCTGCCGCCGCTCCAGATCGCCGGGCCTGAGTTCGAGCTGGGGCAGGCGCGTGAATATGGCAGCGGTATGGTGCTGATGGCGCTGACCGATGCCGAAGCCGCGCTCGATGCGCAAAACCGCGCCAAGGCGCGTGAAGACGTTATCCGGCAGGCTGCGGGCGAAACGACGATGCGGCTTGCCCGCGAAGCCACGGTGCGGGCCGTTGAGCGCAGTTTTGCTATGCCGCTTGCCGCCGCAGGTGTAGAAGCGAAGGTGGATGTGACCTTCGCTGGTCAATGATATTTACAGCTTGAGGATTTTGCGATGAACGCTCCCACCGCCAATTTGTCCGGTCTTGATCTGCGCGCTGAAATTGATCGGCTGCGCAAGGAACGCAACGCCGTCATCCTCGCGCATTATTACCAACGCCCTGAAATTCAGGATCTTGCCGATTATGTGGGCGACAGTCTGGAACTGAGCCGCAAGGCGCAGGCGACCGACGCAGACGTTATCGCCTTTTGCGGCGTGCGCTTCATGGCGGAGACGGCGAAAATCCTCTCACCCGAAAAGACGGTGATCCTGCCCGATATGGACGCCGGGTGCAGCCTTGAGGATTCATGCCCGCCCGATCAGTTCAAGGCCT
The DNA here is from genome assembly GCA_937873035.1 of uncultured Sphingomonadaceae bacterium. Classification (GTDB taxonomy): domain Bacteria; phylum Pseudomonadota; class Alphaproteobacteria; order Sphingomonadales; family Sphingomonadaceae; genus Aquisediminimonas. Next base: position 15,905 of record CALMVA010000081.1, read on the forward strand.
TCCGCGCGGCGCATCCCGATCACATCGCGCTCACCTATATCAACTGCTCAACCGAAGTTAAGGCGCTGTCGGACATCATCGTCACAAGCTCTTCAGCCGAAAAGATTCTCGCGCAATTGCCTGCCGACCAGAAGATCATCTTCGGTCCCGACAAGCATCTGGGCGGCTATCTCAGCCGCAAGATGGGGCGTGAGATGCTGCTCTGGCCGGGCGTGTGCATCGTCCATGAGGCGTTCTCGGAAACCGAGCTGGTCAAGCTCAAGGCGCAGCACCCCGGCGCGCCCGTGGCGGCCCATCCTGAATGTCCCGCGCATATCGTGGAGCACGCCGATTATGTCGGCTCGACAAGCGGCATCCTCAACTATGCCAAGGCGATGGCGGGCGACACGCTGATCGTCGCGACCGAGCCGCACATCATCCACCAGATGGAACTGGCGATGCCCGACAAGACCTTCATCGGCGCACCGGGCGCGGACGGCAATTGTAACTGCAATATCTGCCCGTTCATGGCGCTCAACACGCTCGAAAAGCTTTACCTCGCGCTGCGCGATCTGAAGCCGCAGGTCCACATCGAGGAAGGGCTGCGGTTGCAGGCGAAGAAGAGCCTTGACCGGATGCTGGAGATGGCCAGCGGCACAGTCGGGCAGGGGGATCTGGGCGCGCGCGCCTAAGCCAGTGCGTCCAGTTGATCGGCGATGGCGCGCAACAGGGCGCGGCGCTTGTTTTCGGCTTGGGCGAAAGAGCTGTCATCCGCCAGTTCATAGCCGGCATTGTCACGCAGGCGCTGGGCAAGCTTTGCGCTGCCATCGGCCATGAGGGCAGCGATCTCGATGGCGACGGCAAGTGCGATTTTTTCGGGCCGGGCTGCATCATCGGGGGGTTGAGGCAGGGGCATATACAGGGGGCGCCCTCATTCATCATGTTTGGGGGTGCCTGTGCAACAAGGCCCGCTGGCGATGGTTCCCGCCGATGCCGTAGAGCTTCGACCAACGACCTGTGGCGGTCGGTGAACGACAGGATGCGCGGCGGGCGTTGACCCGCATCAAAGGCTGCGGCAGGCATGGGTGCTACTCATCGCTCAGACCTGTGCCGCTAAAGGGAGCCTGCCCATGTCCATCTACCCTGACGACATTTACGCCGAACCTGCGACCATCAGCCCCGATACGCTCGCCAATCTTGGCCCGCTCGCGCCGATGGCAGGGGTGTGGCAGGGCGAGCGCGGGGTGGACATCGCCCCCAAGCGCGAAGGCGCGCGCACGCAGGGCTTTTTCGAGCAGATCAGCCTTCAGCCCGTCGATCCCGGCAATAATGGCCCGCAGTTGCTTTATGCCCTGCGCTATCACACGCGGATGACCAAGCCGGGCGAGATTGGCACCTATCACGATCAGGTCGGCTATTGGCTGTGGGAGCCCGCGACCGAAACGGTGATGCATAGCCTCACCATCCCGCGCGGGCAGACGGTGCTGGCCGTCGGCAAGGCCAAGGCGGATGCCAAGAGCTTCACGCTGAACGCCGAGCGCGGCACGACGGCCTATGGCATCTGCTCCAACCCCTATCTTGAAGAGAATTTCCGCACCGACAGCTTCACCATCACCGTGACGGTGCATGACGATGGGACTTGGGGCTATGAGGAAGACACGGTGATGCAGGTGAAGGGACAGGCCGAGCCCTTCCATCATCGCGACAGCAACCGGCTCTCCCGTGTGGAAGCGCCAACGCCCAATCCGGTTGCCGCCTGAGCAACAAAGCACTTTCCTATTCCACCGGCTTTCGCCTAGCTGGCGGATATGGAATGTGCGCTTGCCCGTCTGACTGCTGCCTGCCCTTGCGCAAATCCTTTGACCCACGCAAATCTGCCTTGCACGGGCCTCAACTTCCTCCACATCCGCGCGCCACGGACGCTTTACCGATGATTTTTTCGCTGCCCAATTTTGATCTTGAGTCGTTCGTGCGTTCAACGCTTGCCGAAGATCTTGGGCCGTCTGGCCGCGATGTGACCTCGGAAAGCGTCATCCCCGCCGAGGCGCGTTTCGCCGGGGTGATGGACAGCCGCGATGCGATTGTCGTGGCTGGCCTGCCGGTCGCTGATGCCTTTTTCCGCCATCTCGATCCCGCGATGGAGATTGAAATCCTGGTGGGCGAAGGCGCGTCGGTCGGCAAAGGGGCAGACCTGATGAAGCTTGGCGGCAAGGCGCGCGCGATGCTGACGGCGGAACGCTCCGCGCTCAACATCGTGCAGCATCTTTCGGGCATCGCCACCATGACGCGCGCCTATGTCGATGCGATTGTGGGCACGGGGTGCACGCTGCTTGATACGCGCAAAACGATCCCCGGCCTGCGCGTGCTTGAGAAATATGCGACGCGCATGGGCGGTGCCACCAACCACCGCATGGGTCTGTGGGATGCCGCGATGATAAAGGACAATCATGTCGCGGTGGCAGGTGGCGTGGCAGAGGCCGTGCGCCGCGCGCGCGATGCGGGCGTTGAGCGCATCATCCTTGAAGTGGATCGCCTCGACCAGATCGAGCCCGGCCTTGAGGCGGGCGCGACGCATCTGCTGCTCGACAATATGGATGCGCCGACGCTGCGGCAGGCCGTGGCGCTTGTGGCCGGGCGCGTGCCGACCGAAGCTTCGGGCGGGGTCACGCTGGAAACGATCCGCGCCAAGGCGGAAACGGGGGTGACTTTCATCTCGGTGGGGCGCCTGACACAGAGTGCACCCGCAGCGGACATCGGGCTTGATTTTACGGCGGTTTGAGATGTTCGTCGGCAGACCCCAGCCTTCGCTGGGGTGACGGCGGGGAAGTGCAGGGCCTTCCCGTCATGTCAGAGAAGGCTGGCATCTGTTGCAATCAGGCAACGCCCCCGGTGTTGAGGCGGCAATACAATTCTGGCAGGAAGCGGCATGGCAAAATTCGCACCTTTCAAATGGGATGATCCCTTTCACCTCGATGCGCAACTGACTGACGATGAGCGGATGATCCGCGACGCGGCGGAAGGCTATGCGCAGGACAAGCTCCTGCCGCGCGTTGTTTCCGCTACGCTCTCCGAACGTTTTGATCGCGAGATCATGAACGAACTGGGAGAACTCGGCCTGCTCGGCGCGACGATTGACGGCTATGGCTGTGCTGGCGTCAGCCATGTTGCCTATGGCCTTATCTCGCGCGCGGTGGAGCGCGTCGATTCGGGCTATCGCTCTGCGATGTCGGTGCAAAGCTCGCTCGTGATGCATCCCATCCATGCCTATGGCTCAGAGGAACAGCGCCAGAAATATCTGCCCAAACTTGCAACCGGTGAATGGGTCGGTTGCTTTGGCCTCACCGAACCCGATGCAGGCTCAGACCCCGCCTCGATGAAGACCAACGCCAAGCAGACGACGGGCGGCTATGTTCTCAACGGCGCGAAGATGTGGATCACCAACTCGCCCATTTCCGACATCGCAATTGTGTGGGCCAAGGATGAAGGCGGCGTCATTCGCGGCTTCATCGTCGAGCGCGGGATGAAGGGCTTTTCTACCCCCAAGATCGAAGGCAAGATGAGCCTGCGTGCCTCGATCACCGGCGAGATCGTTCTCGAAGATGTGTTCGTTCCCGAAGAAAACTTGCTGCCCAATGTGCAGGGCCTCTCCGGGCCGTTCGGCTGCCTCAACAAGGCGCGCTACGGCATTGCCTGGGGCGCGATGGGTGCTGCGGAAGACTGTTTCCACCGCGCACGGCAATATCAGCTTGATCGCAAGCAATTTGGCCGCCCGCTCGCGGCAAACCAGATTCCGCAATTGAAGATGGCGAATATGCAGACCGAAATCGCGCTGGGCCTTCAAGCCGCACTCGCGGTTGGGCGCAGCATTGATGCCGGCACATGGTCCCCCGAAATGGTGAGCCTCATCAAGCGCAACAATTGCGGCAAGGCGCTGGAGATTGCCCGCGTCGCCCGCGATATGCATGGCGGCAACGGCATTTCGGCGGAATATCATGTCATCCGCCACGCGATCAATCTGGAGACAGTCAACACCTATGAAGGCACGCACGATGTGCACGCCCTCATCCTCGGTCGCGCCATCACCGGCATCCAGGCCTTTAGCTGATCCACAACAAAAGGGGATTTCCTCATGCGCATCCGCAGTTTCGTTTCGGCGGCGGCCTTGGCCGCTGTGTCATCAACGGCGATGGCCCAATCGACGCCCCGTCCCGATCAGGCCGCGTTCCGCGCGCTTTATCAGGAGCTGGTCGAGACGAACACGACGCTTTCGGCAGGAAGCTGCACGCTGGCGGCGGAGCGCATGGCGGCCCATTTGAAGGCGGCTGGATTTGCGGATGGCGATGTGACGCTCTTCTCCGTGCCGGAGCATCCCAAAGAGGGTGGCCTCGTCGCGGTGCTCAAGGGCAGCTCGAAAAAGGCAAAGCCCATTTTGCTGCTGGCGCATATCGATGTGGTCGAGGCGCGCCGGGAAGATTGGGTGCGCGACCCCTTCAAGCTCATTGAGGAAGATGGCTATTTTTACGCCCGCGGCGCGGCGGACGACAAGGCGCAGGCCGCCATCTGGACCGATGCCTTTATTCGCATGAAGCAGCAGGGCTTCAAGCCCAAGCGCACGTTGAAAATGGCGCTGACCTGCGGCGAAGAAACGACCTTTGCCTTCAATGGCGCCGAATGGCTGGCGAAGAACAAGCGTGATCTGATCGACGCAGAATATGCGCTCAACGAAGGTGGCGGCGGCCGCATCGACAAGTCTGGCAAGCGCCTCGCGCTCGCCATGCAAGTGGGTGAAAAGGCGGTGCAGAACTTCCAGCTCGAAACGACCAATCCGGGTGGCCACAGCTCTGTGCCGCGCCCCGACAATGCGATTTATGCGCTGACGGCTGCGGTGTCGAAGGTTGGCGCGCATGAATTTCCTGTGCAGTTCAATGATACCACGCGGGTCTTTTTCGCCAAGACGGCGGGCGTGCTGGGTGGTGACATGGGCCGTGCGATCACGGCGCTGCTTGCCAACCCGAAGGATGAGGCTGCCAATGCCATCGTCTCGAATGACCCGGTGTTTCACAGCACGCTGCGCACGACCTGCGTTGCGACGATGCTGGAAGCTGGCCATGCCATGAATGCGCTGCCGCAGCGTGCGCGCGCAGTCGTCAATTGCCGCATCTTCCCCGGCGTCTCGTCAGATGCAGTGCAGGCGGAGCTTGCGTCGGCCATTGGCGATAGCTCGGTTGCGCTCACCAAGATTCCGCCGGAACGTCCGCTGGCCGTGTCGCCGCCGATGTCGACCAAGATCGTCGGCCCGGCAGAAAAGCTTGCCGCGAAATATTTTCCCGGTGTGCCGCTGACGCCGCTCATGTCCACGGGGGCGACTGACGGCATCTTCCTCGCGGCTGTCGGCATCCCGACTTATGGCGTGCCGGGCATTTTCTACGAAGCCGATGGCGGCGGCGTGCATGGCCTGAACGAGCGTATCCGCGTTCAGTCGCTCTATGATGGGCGTGACTATCTGTTCGATCTCGTCAAAACCTACGCGAACCAGGAGTAAGGCGTGACCAAGGCCCTTTCCGGCATCCGTGTGCTTGATCTGTCCCGCGTGCTTGCGGGGCCATGGTGCACGCAGATGCTTGGCGATCTCGGTGCGGAGATCATCAAGATCGAGCTTCCCGGAAAGGGCGATGACACGCGCGGCTGGGGGCCGCCCTGGCATGGCGAGGGGGAAGAGCGGCTGTCGGCCTATTACCTCTCGGCCAACCGCAACAAGAAGAGCGTCGCCATAGACATTTCGCAGCCCGAAGGTCAGGCGCTGGTGCGCGAACTGGCGATGAAGTGCGATGTGCTCGTCGAGAACTTCAAAGTGGGCGGGCTCGACAAATATGGGCTCGATTATCTGAGTCTGAAGGCGCTCAATCCGCGCCTCGTCTATTGCTCGGTGACGGGCTTTGGCCATTCCGGCCCGCGCGCGCAGCAGCCGGGTTATGATCTGATGGTGCAGGGGATGTCTGGCCTGATGAGCGTGACGGGCGATCCCGCGACCGAACCGCAAAAGGTGGGGGTGGCGCTTGTCGACGTGATGACGGGGCTGCACGCCTGCATTGCGGTGCTGGCCGCCCTCAACCAGCGCCATGCAACGGGGCGTGGCCAGTGGATTGATATGGCGCTGCTGGATGTCGCCATGTCCACGCTCGCCAATATTGGCCTCAACCAGCGCGTTACGGGCACAGCGCCCAGGCGTATGGGCAATACGCACCCCAGCGTTGTGCCCTATCAGGTGTTTGAAACCGCCGATGGCCATATGATTATTGCGGTCGGCAATGACGGGCAGTTTGCGCATTTCGTGCGCGAACTGGGTCTGGCGGCGCTTGCGGACGATCCGCTCTACAAGACCAATTCGGGCCGCGTTGAAAATCGTGCGACGCTTATCCCGCAGCTCGCCATCGCCATGAAGGCGCGGACCACGCGCGCGTGGGAAGAGGCGCTGGCGGCCGTCAACGTGCCCGCCGGGCCGATCAACGACATCGGTCAGGCTTTTGAAGATCCGCAGGCGGTGGCACGCGGCCTTGCGACGATGGCGGGCCATCGTCCCGCGGTTGCCAGCCCGCTGCGGCTGTCGGACTCGATGCCAGATGCAGGCACTGCGCCGCCGCTTCTGGGCGAGAATACCGAAAGCGTGCTGCGAGACCTGCTTGGCCACGGCGATGCGGAGATCGCCGGGCTCAAGGCAAGGGGAGTAGTTTAAGCCACTATCTGGTCAATGGTGCCGAAAATCGGGTGGTGCTTTTCATCTTCCATCCAGATGCGGACAGTATCGCCCTTCTTGAGGAAGGGTGTTGCGGCCTTGCCGCTGGCGATCATCTCAACCGTGCGGACTTCTGCAAGGCAGGAATATCCAACGCCGCCTTCGCTGACCGGCTTGCCCGGCCCGCCATCGGCCCCGCGATTGGAAACGGTGCCTGATCCGATGATCGTGCCAGCCGAAAGCGACCGTGTCCTGGCCGCATGGGCGATCAACTGGCCAAAGTCGAAGGTCATGTCGACGCCCGCATCGGCCCGGCCCAGCGGCGCGCCGTTGAGATCGACGAACAGCGTGCCGTGCAGCTTGCCGCCATCCCAGCGGTCGCCAAGGGCTTCCGGTGTCACGAACACGGGAGAAAAGGCGCTGGCGGGCTTTGACTGGAAGAAGCCGAAGCCCTTTGCCAGTTCGCCCGGAATAAGGCCGCGCAATGAGACGTCGTTGGTCAGCCCGACAAGCCGGATATAGCCGCGCGCCTCGTCTGCCGAAACGCCCATCGGCACGTCGCCCGTCACGACGACGATTTCGGCCTCCATGTCGCAGCCCCAACTCTCATCGGCGAGCGGAATGGCATCGCGCGGGCCAAGAAACGCATCGGAGCCGCCCTGATAGATCAGCGGATCATGCCAGAAGCTGTCGGGCATTTCCGCACCTCGCGCCTGCCGCACGAGCGCCACATGGTTCACATAAGCCGAACCATCCACCCATTGATAAGCGCGAGGAAGCGGTGAGGCGGCATTGCGCTCATGAAAGCGCATCATCGGGATGGCTTCGTGCTGCAGGTCGGTCGCCAGATTGCGCAAGGCTGGTTCGGCATGGTCCCAATCGTCAAGGGCGGCCTGAAGCGTTGGCGCGATATGCGTCGCATCGGCGCACCAGGCGAGATCGTCCGACACCACAACAAGGCGACCATCGCGACCTGACTTCAACGAACCGAGCTTCATAGGCTGCATCCTCTCTGTTTGTGATTGGCCAATAGCGGCCGGGAACTTGACCCGCAGGCACAATCATGGTGCCTTTGTCCCCCGAAACGGGAGCGGTTGAAAGGGGATTCGACGTGCGACGTGGATGGCGAACCGCGCTTGGCGCAACAACGGTCATGATCGCCGCAGCGATGCCTGTTTCGGCTGAGCGGCCAGACCCCAATGAAGTTGCCGCGCAGCGGGCCTTTATGTCTGACCAGGGTCGTCCGCCCGGCTGGCACCTGACGCAGATGAAGCGTCTCACGTCCGCCATCGCAGGCCTCAAGCCGCAGCGACCGGGCGTGGTTGACGCCTATGTCGTTTCGATCGGGCTCGATTCCGATCCCGTATTTGGTCGAGAGGCGGCGGAAGCTGCCCGCGTGCTTGCACGACGCTATGACGCGGACGGGCGCACCTTGCTGCTCGCGGCGGGCGGCGGGGCAGGCGCTGTTCCCAACGGGTCGCCCGAAAATCTCCAAGTCGCGATCGCCGCAATTGCAGGCGTGATGGACACAAAGGAGGACGTTCTCCTTCTCTACACCACCTCGCACGGCGCGCCCAAAGTTGGGCTGGTCTATAAGGATGGTGACAGCGGCTACGGCCTGATCGCGCCCAAAAGCCTTGGCGGGATACTCGACGGCCTGGGCATAAAGAACCGCATGGTTGTGATTTCGGCCTGTTATTCGGGCATATTCATTCCCGCCATGGTCAATGATGATAGTGTTCTCATCACAGCCGCTTCGCCGGTAACGACCTCTTTCGGCTGTTTGCCCGCGAATGACTGGACCTTTTTTGGTGACGCCCTCATCAACAATGCCTTTCGCACGCCAGCCGGGCTTGATGATGCGATGGGGCAGGCGTTGTCGCTGATCGGCATTTGGGAAAGACTGCGCGGCGTGACGCCGTCCAATCCGCAATTCTTTGTCGGTCCGCGTGCGCGTAAATGGCTGCAGGCGCTTGAAGCGCGCACGCCGATCGCTGTGAGCGCAAAAGTGGGCAGACCGGCGATTGAGGGGCGCTAAGAAGGCGAGGGGGAAATTCATTGTTTCAAATGAAACTAAATTCCTGTCTCTGCGAAGTCAATTCGGGCATGATGTGGATTGTCAGTTCCGCGTGAGGAGTTAGACGGTCGGCCATGTCACAGCTGAAACTCGAAAAATTCCTCCCCTACCGCCTTTCAGTTGCGACCAACGCTGTTTCAGCGCGCATTTCGCAAAGCTATCGCAAGCGCTTTGGCCTGAAGGTGCCGGAATGGCGGCTCATCGCCATACTGGCTGAGCATGACGAGATGACGCCGCAAGACATCGGCAAGGCGGGAGAACTCGACAAGATCATGGTCAGCCGGGCGGCCGCGGCACTCATAGATCGGGGTCTCGTCACACAGCGGCGAAATCCGCAGGACGGGCGCTCGCATTTTTTGCGTCTCACCGAGGATGGTCGCTCGCTCTACAATGAGGTGGTGCCTGCTGCGCTCAAACTTGAACGCGAATTGCTTGCCGATTTTTCCGCCGATGACCGTGATTTGCTGGATCGATTGCTCCGTCAGATTGAGCGCGCTGCAAATTCCCCTTGACGTAAACGTGAACTTGGGGATTCCAGAATGGCACAACCCCAGGAAAGGATGCCGCCATGTCACTCGATGCGCTGAACCGCACCGCCTATAGCGAAGACCACGAAGCTTTCCGCGCGACTGTTCGCCAGTTCGTCGCCAAGGAAATCGAGCCCAACGCCAGCAAGTGGGATGAAGAAGGCATTGTCCCCAAGGATGTCTGGCCCAGGGCGGGCGAAGTTGGCATCCTTTGCCCAACCGTTCCCGAAGAATATGGCGGGCTGGGCCTCGATTTTGGCTATAACGCCATCATCAACGAAGAATTCAGCTACGGCACCGATGTGGCAACGGGCTTTTCACTCCAGACAGACATTGTTGCGAACTATATTATCGCGCATGGCTCCGAAGAGCAGAAGAAGCATTGGCTGCCCAAGATGGTGTCGGGCGAAATCGTGACCGCGATTGCGATGACCGAGCCGGGCACAGGCTCTGACCTTCAGGGGATGCGCACCACGGCGCGCAAGGATGGCAACCATTATGTTATCAATGGCGCCAAGACCTATATCACCAACGGCCAGAATGCGGACCTGATCCTCGTCTGCTGCAAGACCGACCCGGATATTCAGCCGGCTTATAAGGGGGTTTCGATCGTTCTCGTCGAAGCCGATCGCGAGGGCTTCAAGCGTGGCCGCAACCTCGACAAGGTTGGCCTTGATGCCGCGGACACGTCGGAACTCTTCTTTGAAGATGTGCGCGTTCCGATCACCAACTGCCTTGGCGTTGAAGGCATGGGCTTCATCTATCTGATGAGCGAACTGCCGCAGGAGCGCCTCTCGATTGCCATTGGTGCGCACGCAGGCGCGCAGCGCGCTTTCGACATGACGGTCGAATTTGTGCGGGAGCGCAAGGCGTTCGGCAAGCCGATCCTCGATTTTCAGAACACGCGTTTCGTCCTTGCCGACCTCAAGACCAAGCTGCAGGTAGGCTGGGCACATATCGATTGGGCACTCGCGCGCCACATGAAGCGTGAGCTGACGCCGGAAGAAGCTTCGGCAGCCAAGCTCTGGCACACCGAGCTTCAGGGTGAAGTTGTCGACAAGTGTCTCCAACTGCACGGTGGTGCGGGCTTCATGAACGAATACCCGATTGCCAAGCAGTTCCGCGGCGCGCGCGTCACGCGCATCTTTGGCGGCACGAGCGAAATCATGAAGGAACTCATCGGCCGCAAGCTCTGACATTCTGGGTTCGCGCAGAGCCGCAGGGAACGTGACAGGGGGGGCACACCCTGTTTCCCTCTGCGCCTCTGCGCGAAACTCTTCAATGTTTGCCCCTAGCCAAATGCCGTCGCATCCGCGAAAAGCGGGCCATGCGTAACAAAGGCCATCGCCCCTCCAAAGCTCCGTCCAATCGTCCCCGTTTCTGGGGACGTCACGCCGTTCATGCGGCGCTTGCCAATCCTGATCGCGTCATCCGCAAGATGTGGGCCACGCGTGAGGCCGCGAACGGCCTTGACCTGCCAGCCGGCCTGACCGTTCAATATGCCGAAGTCACTGATCTTGGCCGTATGGTGCCCTCTGATGCGCCGCATCAGGGATTGGTGATTGAGGTGGACCCGCTCGAAGATGTCTGGCTGGGCGATCTTCTGGCCGAAGGTGCCAGGGATACGCGCCCGCTGCTGGTGCTCGATCAAGTCACAGACCCGCACAATGTGGGGGCTATTTTGAGGTCGGCAGCAGCGTTCGATGCGCTGGGCATTGTAACGCAGGATCGCCATGCGCCGCCGGAATCGGGCGTGCTTGCCCGTTCTGCGTCCGGCGCGCTTGAAATCGTGCCGTGGGTGCGCGTCGTGAACCTGTCACGCGCGCTCGATGAGATTGCCGAAGCCGGTTACTGGCGCATCGGCCTGACGGGGCATACGGACCGCTTGCTCGACGATGCCGTGGGCCATGCCAAGGTGGCGCTGGTGCTGGGGGCAGAAGGAGAAGGGATGCGCCAGAATACGGCAGCGCATTGCGATGAACTCGCCAAGCTCCCGATCAGTTCGAAGGTGGAAAGCCTGAATGTATCCAATGCGGCGGCCGTCGCGCTTTATGCTGCCGCGACGAAACGGGGGAAATCATGAAAAATATCGTCCGCGCCGTTGGTGTTGCAGTTGCGGCACTGTCTCTTTCCGGGTGTTTCCTCGTTCCCGGAAAGTTCGTCGCGGATGTGGATATTCGCAAGGTAGGTGATTTCAACGTCGCCTATAAGGGTGAAGTCCTGTTCCAGATGCCCGACGATATGTTTGGCGGCAAAAGTGCTGCAAAACCGTGGAACGACGCGTTTGCAACCTGCTACGCCAGTGGGCGGACCAGCACCGATGAATTCGCCACGGCAGAGATGCGCGCATCTTCGGCCGACGATTCATCGGCGCACGCAGACGAGGATGCAGACCAACGCGAGGTCGTCTGCACCGCCAAGCAAATCGCAGCGATGCGCGCCGAGTATAACGAGACGAAAAAAGCAGCTGCTGACAAGCAAGCCAAGGAAGCAGACAATGTCGCGCAGCTATTTGGCTTTGCAGGTGCGGGGGATGAGGCGAATCAGAAATTTGCCGCCACGCTCATGAAATATGAGGGGTGGAAGTCAGTCATCTATCGCGGGAAAGGCGTGTTCGATGTCGATTACCGTTATGCTGGCAAACTGACGCATGACTTTATCTTCCCGATCTTTCCCAAGACCGACATCATCATTCCCTTCGTGATGATTCGAAAGCGCGCCGATGGTGCGATTGCGGTTTCTGCACCGGGGCTGGTGGGCGGCGGTATGAAGGCGCTGGCCTCGCGGGCCAAGTCACTTGGGCAGGCGGTTGGCAGCAAGGATATGCCTGAAGCGCCCAGCACGCAGGGCGTGCTCACCATCACGACGGATGGAGAGGTGCTGAGCAACAACACTGAAGATGGGCCTGCCACGGTGCCAACCGGCAAGGCGTTGAAGTGGGAAGTGAGCCCGGTGACTGAGCGGCTCCCTGAGGCACTCATCAAGGTAAAATGAAAAAGCCCCGGCACTGCCGGGGCTTCTCATCTCGGCGCAATAGCCGGAAACTTTGTGCCGCTCAGTCTTCCTGGGCGATCGTCACCTTCAGCCCGTCCAACTCGTCATTGAAGTGGACCTGGCAGGAAAGGCGTGAGGTGGCGTTGCGGTGCGATGAGCTATCGAGCAGGTCGTTCTCATCTTCCGTCATCGGATCAACCTTATCGGCAAAGGCCTCGTCGACGTGGATGTGGCAGGTCGCGCACGAGCAGCAGCCGCCGCACAGCGCCAGAAGCTCGTCAAAACCCGCGTCGCGGATGATTTCCATGACTGACAGGCCCGACTGGCCTTCAACCGTCTTTTCCGTTCCGTCACGCGTAACGACAACCAGCTTCGCCATGCTCTTTCCTCTTGATCCCTGCACTACAGTTAGTCAGCGTCGCTAGCGATGCAATTGACACATATCAAGGCCGGAGCAGCGAAGGAATTTTTGGCATGGGTTTGACGGCGGAAGAGTTGAAGAGCGCAATCGACGCGCTGATTGCCATCGAACCGCGCTTTGGGGCGGTTATCGGTCGTGTTGGCTACCCGGAGCCGCGGATCCGCGAGCGGGGATATTCCACCTTGTTGCGCACGATCATCGGGCAGCAAGTGAGCGTTAAGGCCGCTGCCTCGATCTGGAACAAGCTGGAAGCAGGGTTGGGTGATCTGACCCAGCCTGAAACGATTCTCGCCAGCAATGAAGATACGCTGCGCAGCTTTGGCCTTTCGCGTCAGAAGCAGAGCTATGCCCTCAGCCTCGCCCGGTTGGTGGCCGATGGCGAACTCGACCTTGCGAGCCTGCCGGAAGATGATGAAGAGGCAATCGCGCGGATGACGCAGGTCAAGGGCATCGGGCGCTGGTCAGCAGAAATCTATCTACTCTTTGCAGAAGGGCGGCCTGACATCTGGCCAGCAGGTGATCTTGCGGTGCAGATTGAGGTCGGGCGCATATTGGGGCTTCCTGAACGACCGAGCGAACGAAAGGTGCGTGATCTTGCCGAGCCATGGCGTCCACATCGCGGGGCCGCCGCCGTGCTCACATGGCATCACTATAATACGGAAACGATCTGACGCGCGCTGAGACTGGTCTCAGTTGGAGATGGCAAGCGTGATGGCTTCCAACCGGTCAAGCGCCTTGCGGGCGCTCACATAACGCTGGGCCTTGTCGAGCCATGCCTTGCCGCTTGCCGCGCCGGGCATTGCCTGAATTTCCCGGATGGCTGTTTCCACCCGATCCCGCTCCAGTGCACGGCGGGCAGCGTCGAGGTGCTGGGCTGGCGTTTTTGCAGCCTCGTCCGCGCGGTGGATGACAGCGAGGCTACTCAGGCTCTGCCAGACCGTGTCAAACCAGCCGGGACCGTTTGTGTTCGATGTCAGATCCGCCTTGGCGATTTCCAGCTCATCCTCAAGCTGTTCCAGCGTGACCGGGCGATGGGCTGCATCGATGATGGTGGCGACAGCGGCGGGGTCAGCCGCGCCGAACTGCCGCCGCAGCGCACCTTCAAGATAGCCGAGCGGAACGCCACGCTCGACAGCGCGACGGGCGGCAAAGGCAATCATCAGTCGTTCGGCGCGGGCGGCGTCGTTCGAGGCATTGTCGGCCTGCTGGTCGATCACGGCGAGACGCTGCTCGATGCGGGCCATATGCGCTTCGGCATTGGGGCTCGGAGGGGCAGGCGGCGGCGCAATGCGTTTCGCCGGAACCGTCTTTGGTGCTTCAACTGGTGTCCCAAAAACAAGATCACGAACGGGCTGCCATTCAGAGAGCGCCCAGCCCATGGCGGCGATGCCAATGGCAAAGCAGGTCAGCGCGAACAACACGAGGCCGCGTATCGGGTTGCGCGGCGGGGTGCTCACGGGGGGTGTTTCGTGGTCCATCTGTCTGCTCTGCCCGTTCAGCCAGCGCGGCACAAGGGGAGCGCGAGGTCGAGCATGGCCGCAGCCAAAGGCAAGGATGGCCAAGAGGTGCTCGCCCATCCCTCGCCCACCGCCAGCGCGGCCTTTTCACTAATGGCCACAATGGCAGTGTTTGCGCGCGCATCCAGCGGCATCAATGCGGCCAGCCTTCGCCCGGCGCGAGGGGAGTGCACCAGCGTCACACAAGGGTGTTCAAGACGCCTGAAAAAATATTGTAATTCTTCTATTTCAATAGTTTGATATGTAATTTTAACATCAAAAATGAGTTGCGGGTGCGTGATTTGTGTATGCGGATCGCCCGCGAGATGCAGCAGATGATGGTAGCCCAGTGCTGCGGCAAGCTCCGCGAGCGCCGCACCATCGCTCTCTCCCGTCACGATGTCTGTAAAGCCAGCCGCACGCGCGGCCTCTGCCGTTGCCGCGCCAACAGCCAACAGCGGAAATCCGTGAAGTGCGCCAAGTTGTTCTCCGCCATGCCGCAGGGCGTTGGCGCTGGTGACGAACACAGCGTCATAGGGAATCGTCGCGTCAAACGCCCAAGCTATTGGCCCTACCCTGAACAGGGGGCAGGCATAGGCATCCAGCCCAAGCGCGCGGGCAGCGGCCACCGTGTCGCTCGCGCCGGGTTCAGGCCGCAGGATGACGAGCGGCTTCAACCGAAAATCGCGCGCAGTTCAGGAGACGCCCGGTCAAGCAATGCGAGGGCGAGCGCGGCAGGATCATCACTTTCACCTGCTTCAACCATGCTACCATCGGGCATAAGGATTTCCCCACGAATGATGAGGGCGTTGCCTTCCATCCGTGCCTGTGCGCCCACCGGCGAATGGCAATCGGCATTGAGGGCAGCCAGAAAGGCACGTTCGGCCATCACGCAGCGGAAGGTCGACACATTATTGATGGCGGAAAGGAGGGCGCGGATACGATCATTCGCACCCAGCGTTTCAATGCCGATGGCGCCTTGTGCGGGGGCGGGGAGCATTTCATCCTGCGCGATGGCGGCACCCACATCGCCCATGCCAAGCCGGTCCAGCCCGGCGGCCGCGAGCAGTGTCGCATCGGCCTCTCCTGCTTCCAGCTTGCCGAGGCGGGTGGCGACATTGCCGCGAAACAGCGTGATCTCCAGATCCGGCTGCAGGTGCAGAAGTTGCGCCGTGCGCCGCGGAGAACTGGTGCCGACGCGCGCGCGCGGCGCGAGGGCGGCGATGCTATCGGCACCGATCAGACGATCCCGCACATCGGCACGAGGAAGCATGGCGACGATTTCCAGCGCATCGGGGCGGATCGTCTCGACATCCTTCATCGAATGGACCGCAAAATCGATTTCACCGTCGAATAGCGCACGATCAAGCTCCTTGGTCCACAAGGCCTTGCCGCCGACTTCTGCCAGTGCGCGATCAAGAATCCGGTCGCCGCTCGCCGTCATGGCGACGATCTCCACACGATCCGCGCTCCACCCATGCGCCAAAAGCAGGGCATCGCGGACCATATGGGCTTGTGCGAGGGCGAGCGGGGAGGCGCGAGTTCCAAGTTTCAATGGCGTGTCTGTCATGGCGGCGCTTGTGCTAGCGGCGTGCGCGGCTAGAGGGAAGTGCAATGGCAATCATCCTTGGCCTTGAATCGAGCTGCGACGAAACGGCAGCGGCGCTTGTGACAAGCGACCGCAAGATTTTGGCGCATCGTCTCGCAACGCAGGAGAACGAGCACCGCCCCTTTGGCGGCGTGGTTCCAGAGATTGCAGCCCGCGCGCACGTAGAAGCCATGGCCCCGCTCATTGAGCAGGCGCTGGAGGAAGCAGGCATTGCGCTGAAGGAAGTTGATGCGATCGCGGCGACGGCCGGGCCGGGCCTGATTGGCGGCGTGATGGTGGGGCTGGTGACGGGCAAGGCGCTGGCGCACGCCGCTGGCAAACCGTTGATCGCGGTCAACCATCTGGAAGGCCATGCGCTCAGCCCGCGCCTTGCAAATTCTGATCTATCCTTTCCTTATCTGCTGCTGCTCGTCTCAGGTGGGCACTGCCAATTGCTGCTCGTTGAAGGCGTGGGCCAATATCGCCGCCTCGCAACGACAATCGACGATGCGGCGGGCGAGGCGTTTGACAAGACGGCCAAGCTGCTGCGGCTTGGGTTTCCGGGCGGCCCGGCGGTTGAACGGGCAGCCATGCAGGGCGACCCCAAAGCCGTTCCGTTGCCGCGTCCGCTGGTCGGCACGGCAGAGCCGCATTTCTCCTTTGCGGGCCTTAAAAGCGCCGTGCTGCGCGCGCGCGATGCAGGCGTGCACAGCGCAGAAGATATAGCAGCCTCCTTCCAGCAGGCCGTGATCGACTGTCTGATTGACCGGACGCGCAGGGCCATTGATCGGGCGGGTGATGTGACGGCGCTGGTCGTTGCCGGCGGGGTTGCCGCCAACACGTCCATCCGTGGCGCGCTGGAACATCTGGCCGCGATGAACGGCCTGCCCTTCTTTGCGCCGCCGCTTTGGTTGTGCACCGATAACGCCGCGATGATTGGCTGGGCGGGCGCAGAGCGGTTCGCGCAAGGGTTGACCGATCCACTCGATATTGTGGCAAGGCCGCGCTGGCCGCTCGATCCCGATGCGGAAACGGTGCGTGGAGCAGGGGTAAAGGCATGAAGATTGGTGTTATCGGCGGCGGCGCATGGGGCACTGCACTGGCGCAGGTCTGTGCATCGGGCGGTGAAGCTGTGCGGCTTTGGGCGCGCGAGGCCGATGTCGTCGATGGGATCAACAATCACCGTGAAAACGGAGTTTTCCTGAAAGGCGTGCCGCTTTCTTCGTCGATCGACGCGACCGATGATCTTGTGGCACTGTCGGACTGCGATGCGCTGCTCGTCGTTACGCCCGCGCAGCATATGCGCGCGGTGCTGGCGGCAGTGCAGGTCGGTGCGCGCCCGCTTATCCTGTGCGCCAAGGGCATCGAGGCGGAAACGCAGATGCTGATGTCCGAAGTCGCGGCCGATGCCTGCCCGGATGCGCCGATTGCCGTGCTCTCCGGGCCGACCTTTGCGCATGAAGTGGCGCAGGGCCTGCCGACCGCGATCACGCTGGCCTGCGAAACGCCCGTCCTTGCGCGCCAGCTGGCGGAGCGGATCGCGCAGCCGCACTTCCGCCCTTATGTGTCGGCTGATGTTGTCGGCGCGGAAATTGGCGGTGCGGTTAAGAACGTGCTCGCGATTGCCTGTGGCGTCGTCGAAGGCGCGGGGCTTGGCCAAAATGCGCGAGCAGCACTCATTGCGCGTGGCTTTGCGGAGATGTCGCGCTTCGGCATCGCGCGCGGGGCCAAGGCGGAGACGCTGGGTGGGCTTTCCGGGCTTGGTGATCTGGTGCTGACCTGCTCATCGACCAGTTCGCGCAATTTCTCGCTCGGCAAGGGGCTGGGCGAAGGGCAAAGCGCGGCGAGCCTGCTGGCGGATCGCAAGACGGTTGCCGAGGGTGCGTTTACCGCGCCCGTCCTTCAAAAAGCTGCGCGTGCAGCTGGCGTGGAGATGCCGATTGTCGATGCCGTGTGCGCGCTTTTGGCGGGCGACATGGATGTGCGCGCGGTCGTGGCGGCGCTGCTCTCCCGCCCGTTAAAGGGCGAAGGTATCGCCTGACCGGAAATTGGGCCTAATCAGAAATCGACGGCGATACCCTTTAACTCCCAGTCGCCATAGCGCACGGGGTTGAGACCCAACGGATCGTCCTTGTCATCCTTCTTCGTCACCGGCTCCGGCTGCGGCACGGGCGGAGACTTGGAGAGATGTGCAGGCGGTTTCATATGTGCAGGGCGCTCGCCCATCTCAATCTATCCTTCTTGAAGCTTATGCGTTGATCCCCACATTGGGGTGAGCACGTGGAGAGTTCAAGTGAACGGTTTCAAAACTCTGGTTCTTCTGTCGGCGCTGACGGCGCTGTTGATGGCGTTGGGCTATACCTTTGGCGGCGGGCAGGGGGCGGTTATCGCCTTCGTGGCTGCGGCCGGCATGAACCTGTTTTCCTACTGGAATTCAGATAAGATCGTGCTGCGGATGCATGATGCGCGTGAAGTGGATGCAACTACCGCGCCTGATTTTTACGCGCTCGTGGCAGATCTTTCCCAGCGGGCGCGTTTGCCGATGCCGAGGGTTTATGTGATTGATTCTCCACACCCCAATGCCTTTGCAACGGGGCGTGACCCGGACCATGCGGCGATTGCTGCGACGACCGGCCTGCTCAATATGCTCACGCGTGACGAAGTCGCAGGGGTGATGGCGCACGAGCTGGGCCATGTCAAAAACCGCGACACGCTCATCATGACGATGGTGGCGACCGTTGCAGGTGCCATCTCGATGCTTGCCAATTTCGGTATGTTTTTCCGCGGTAATGACAATCGCGGCAATGCGCTGGCAACGCTGCTTGCCGTCATCGTCGCGCCGATTGCAGCGATGATCGTCCAGATGGCGATCAGCCGCACACGTGAATTTGGGGCAGACCGGGCAGGCGCTGAAATCTCTGGCAATCCCATGGCGTTGGCATCGGCTCTTGCGAAGATTTCACGCGGGGCGGAAGCCATCCCAAATCCCGTGGCGGAACGGATGCCTGCGGCAGCGCAGCTCTACATCGTGCCGACGCATATCTCGGAAATGTTCTCGACCCACCCTGCGACCGAGCGGCGCATTGAGGCGTTGCAGGACATGGCGTTGGAAATGCAAACTCCCGTTGCCGCTGTGCGCCCTCGTCGGAGTGCACTTGACCCCTTGGGCTGACAAAGCACCACGCCCGCGCTAGGGCGGGGAATGACTGATGTTCAGGGACTTCCGGCGCGCCGTGCGGCGCTGCAACTGCTTGACGCCGTATTGCGGCGTGGTCAGGCGCTCGAAAATGCGCTCAACGCCGCAACACGCGGGATTGATAATCCGGCGGACCGCGCGCTTGCCCATGCCATTGCTTCCGAAGCGCTGCGGCGCCTTCCTGATCTTGATGACCTGATTGATAGCGCGACGCGTCAGCGGCTTCCTGATGACGCAAAGGCCCGCATGGTGCTGCGCATCGCGCTCGTGCAGGCATTGGTGCTCGGCACGCCGCAGCACGCTGCCGTGGCGACGGCTTTGCCGCTCGTTGATGGCGGGCCGCGCAAGCTGGTGCATGGCGTATTGGGCACGCTTTTCAGGCAGGGCGCTCAGCTGCGTAGCGTTCCGATGCTGCTGCCCAAAGTTGAGGCGCGCTGGGGCAAGGTCTGGGGGCAGGCGATGCTGGGGCAGGCGTCTGCTGCTCTTGCCGTGCCGCCAGAGATGGACCTGACGCTCAAGGATGCTGATGAGACGGCGGATTGGGCTGAGAAGTTGAACGGGCAATCGCTTGCTCCCGGCCATGTTCGCATCGCACGTGAAGGCGCTGTTGTCGAGCAGCCGGGCTTCGCAGAGGGTGCATGGTGGGTGCAGAATATTGCGGCCTCGCTTCCTGCTCGTTTGCTTGGGAAGGGCGAGGGCCGCCGCGTGCTTGATCTGTGCGCGGCTCCGGGCGGCAAGACGATGCAACTTGCCGCCAATGGCTGGGCGGTGACGGCGGTGGAGCGCGAAGCCTCCCGACTGGAACGTTTGTCAGAAAATCTCGCGCGCACGCGGCTGGAGGCAGAACTGGTCGTTGGCGATGTTCTGAAATGGGAACCGCGTGAAAAGGTTGATGCAATACTTCTTGACGCGCCGTGCAGTGCGACGGGCATTTTCGCGCGCCATCCTGATGTGCTCCACCGGATTCGTCCGCGCGATATTGAACAGCTTGCCGATGTGCAGGCGCGGATGCTGAAGCGCGTGGCAGGCTGGCTCAAACCGGGTGGCGTGCTGATTTATGCAACCTGCAGCCTTGAGCCAGAAGAAGGCGAGAATATCGCGCAGCAAGCCGCAGGCTTTGGCCTGAAGACGCTTCCTGTGGCACCGGATGAGCTTGTGGCAGGAATCCAGCCCATGGGTGAAGGCTGGGTTCGCGTTCTGCCGGGGCAGGGGCGCGACGGGTTTTTCATCGCGCGCTTCACAACGGCGTGACTCGCCTTGCCCGCATCGGCGCTGCCGACTAAGGCCCATGATTAATGACTCATCCTGTTCTGATCGCTCCGTCGATTCTCTCCGCTGACTTTGCCCGTTTGGGTGAGGAAGTTCGTGCCATTGATGCAGCAGGCGCTGACTGGATCCATGTCGATGTGATGGACGGCCATTTCGTGCCCAACATCACCATTGGACCTATGGTCGTAAAGGCGTTGCGCCCGCACACGCAAAAGGTGATGGACGTGCATCTCATGATTACGCCGGTTGATCCCATGCTGGATGCCTTTGCTGAGGCAGGGTCTGACTATATCACGGTGCATCAGGAAGCAGGGCCGCATTTGCATCGCACCGTTCAGCGCATCAAGGCGCTTGGCAAGAAGGCGGGCATTTCTCTCAATCCGTCAACACCTGCCAAGATGCTCGATTATATGTATGAGGATATTGACCTCATTCTCGTGATGAGCGTGAACCCCGGCTTTGGCGGGCAGAGCTTCATCGAAAGCCAGCTCCGCAAGATCGAGGCGATCCGCAAGAATATCGACAAGCGCGGTCTCGACATTCGACTTCAGGTGGATGGCGGCGTTGATGCAAACACCGCGCCGCGTGTTGTTGCCGCAGGTGCAGATGTGCTTGTGGCAGGCACGGCCACCTTCCGCGGCGGGCCCGATGCCTACGCCTCGAACATTGCGAAGCTGCGCGGCCAATGAGCGGCGAGCCGCCGGCCGATAGTGATTCGATTGAAGTCGGCAAGCGCCTTGTGCGCGCCCGCGCGGCTTCCGGCTCTTCCCTCGGCGAGCGGCTCCTCAACCAATTTTATCGCTTCACGTGGCGCACGCCGCTCCACGCCTTCCGCCTGCGGGGCCGCTATCCGCTGAAGCTGGTGACGGTTCCTGAGGACCCGGTATCGGGCAATGCTGAGCGCGGTCGGGAGATGCTGGAGGGCATGATCCGCTGGAGGGGTGAGGCGCAGGAGGTTGAAGGCTGTAGCTTCACGGGTGAAGGCTGGTCGCGTGGTTTTGCGGATTATATGCAGAGCTTTGCCTGGCTGCGTGATCTGGGTGCGCTAAATGATCGTGCTGCAACGGCCCCGCTTGCTGAATATCTGATGCGCGCATGGCTTGCCGCCCATGCCGAGAATATTTCGGATACCGCTTGGCGCGGCGACTTGTGTGGCAAGCGGATTCTCTATTGGGCTGCCCATGCGCCGCTCATCTTGTCGAGCACGGATCTCGTTTATCGCTCTACGGTGCTCAACACGCTGGCGCGCACCGCGCGGCATCTTGAGCGCGCGGCAGACCGCGTGCCGATTGGCATCGCACGGGTTGAGGCCTGGGCGGGCATTGTTGCCGCCGGATTGCTGATGCCGGGCGGAGAGCCGCGCCGCACCTTTGGTGAAAGCGGGCTGCAAAAGGCACTTGGCGGCGCTTTTACCAGCGATGGCGGCTCGGTATGCCGGTCGCCGCTGGCACTGGCCGATGGCATCATCACGCTGTCGATGTTGGCCAAGGTGTATGAAGCGCGTCGCGCGCAGCCGATCACGCTGATGAGCGATGTGCTGGCCAAGTCTGTTCCGGCGCTGCAAGGCGCTGTTATGGGTGATGGCGGGCTTTCCAGCTGGCAGGGCGGCTTGCCGCTCCAAAAGGCTGAGGTTGACGCCATTGTGCGTGGTAGCGGTGTGCGCGCCCGCCCATTGCGGCAGGCGCGGGACTGGGGGTATCAACGGCTGAGTTCAGGCGATACTGTGCTCGTCATCGACACCGCACCTCCGCCTGTGAGCCGTCTGGTCGAGGCCGGGTGCGCCTCTACCCTTGGCTTTGAAATGTCAGATGGCGCACATCGGCTGATCGTGAATTGTGGCGGTGCGCGATCTGGCGGGCCGGGGATGGTTCCGGCGCTGGTGCAGGGGCTGCGCACGACGGCGGCCCATTCAACATTGACGCTGGCGGACAGCAACTCGACCTCAATCCATGCCGATGGTTCGCTTGGCAAGGGTGTTGAAGAAGTCGAACTTGACCGGCAGGAGGCGGAGGCAGGAAGCCGCATTGAGGCAAGCCATAATGGCTATGCCAAGCGGTTTGGGTTCCTCCATACCCGCAGCCTTGCCATGTCGCCCGATGGGCGCGAATTGCGTGGGGATGATGTGCTGTTGCCGTCAGGCCGCCGCCGCAGGCCGCAGACGTCGACTTTTGCGATCCGTTTTCACCTTGGCCCCAATGTGGAAGTCAGTCCCACGGCAGATGGCAGTGGGGCGTTGCTCCGCATTTCTGAAGGGGCCCTGTGGCAGTTCCGCAGCCATGGCGGCGGGTTGAGCATCGAAGATAGTCTCTGGATTGATGGCAACGGCCGGATGCGCCCGACGCAGCAATTGGTGATTTCAGGCGAGGCCCCGCCGGGCGGCGCCTCGGTAAGCTGGGCGCTGCGGCGCGCCGGCTGATGCGCTGGCCCTTGAGGCGGTGTTGATAGTGGTTTGACGCGGCTTTGGGCGCGGCTGTCGTTGGGGCAGGCCGGGCCGGAACCGCACGGCATGAAAGCAGGAACGAAAATGACTGATGTGAAAATCAAGCGTGCGCTTCTCTCCGTCTCGGATAAGACCGGCCTTGCAGAGTTGGGCGCCGCCTTGGCGCAGCATGGCGTGGAGCTTGTCTCGACCGGGGGCACCGCCAAGGCGCTGCGCGATGCCGGGCTTGATGTCATGGACATTTCGGACCTGACCGGCTTTCCCGAAATGATGGATGGCCGCGTCAAGACGCTGCACCCCAAGGTGCATGGCGGGCTGCTGGCAGTGCGTGACAACCCTGAACACGTCGCGGCGATGAACGCGCATGAAATTGGCGCGATCGACCTTGTCGTCGTCAATCTCTACCCGTTCGCGCAGACCGTTGCCAAGGGCGCAGACCGTGATGAGATTATCGAGAATATCGACATCGGCGGCCCCTCAATGGTGCGCTCGGCGGCCAAGAACCATGCGTCGGTCGCTATCGTGACCGACCCGACCGACTATGCAGAGCTTATAGCTGCAATGAATGAAACCGGCGGTGCCATCACCTATGATTTCCGTCGTCGTCTGGCGGCCAAGGCCTATTCGGCAACCGCCTCTTATGATGCGATGATCAGCCAGTGGTTCGCCTTTGCGGATCAGCAGCAATTCTTCCCCGATACGCTGGCCATCACAGCCAAGCGTGGCGAGGAACTGCGCTATGGCGAGAACCCGCACCAGAAGGCGGCGCTCTATATTCCGGTGGGCCCACATGGCCGCGGCATCGCGCAGGCCGAGCAGCTTCAGGGCAAGGAACTGAGCTACAACAATTATAACGACGCCGATGCCGCGCTCGAACTGGTGAGCGAATTCCGGGATGGCCCACCGACTGTGGTCATCGTCAAGCACGCCAACCCCTGTGGCGTTGCAACGGGTGCCACGCTGCTCGAAGCTTATAAGAACGCGCTGGAGTGTGACTCGGTGTCGGCCTTTGGCGGCATCATCGCGGTCAATCGCCCGCTTGATGGCCCGACAGCAGAAGCGATGTGTGACATCTTCACCGAAGTCGTTGCTGCGCCCGCTGCCGACGATGCAGCACGGGCGGCCTTCGCCAGGAAGAAGAACCTGCGTCTGCTCATCACGGGTGACCTGCCCGATCCGGCGCGCAACGGCCTCAACATCAAGAATATTGCGGGCGGTTATCTCGTCCAGAGCCGTGATAATGGCCGCGTGACGCAGGATATGCTCAAGGTCGTCACCAAGCGGCAGCCGACCACGCAGGAGCTTGAGGATTGCCTCTTCGCTTGGACGGTCGCCAAGCACACCAAGTCTAACGCGATCGTCTATGCCAAGGACGGCGTGACGGCGGGGATTGGTGCCGGGCAAATGAATCGTCGCGATTCAGCGCGCATCGCCGCCATCAAGGCGAAGGAGGCGGCAGAAACCTATGGCTGGGCCGCGTCGCGCACCGTGGGGAGTGCTGTGGCATCCGACGCCTTCTTCCCGTTCGCCGATGGGCTGCTTGCCGCTGTTGAAGCCGGTGCCACGGCGGTGATCCAGCCGGGCGGCTCGATCCGCGATGATGAAGTTGTTGCGGCGGCAGACGAAGCGGGTCTTGCGATGGTCTTCACGGGGGTGCGCCACTTCCGCCATTGAGGCGGGTGGCGTCAGGCCATTTTGCGGAAAAGGACGCGGTCTTCCTCGCGAAAGCCGCGTTTCCACAAGAGGAAGCCGTAAGCGCCCAGAATCGCCGGAATACCTAGCGATAATTCAACCCATTCGGGCAGGCGAATAAAAACCTGCCCGACTGCGACGGCCCCGGCGGCGGCCCAGACCAGCGACCAGCGCCAGACCGAAACCGGCGCGCCGAGCATCTGGCGGGCTATGCGGGACTTGATCGCCGAGCCGATGGCAAGCGAAGCGCAAAGTGCTGCGGCAACGCCTGCCGCCATTGCGGCTTCGTCCATGCCCTCGCGTTTCATCACATAGAGAAGCCCGCCTGACAGCGCGGCTTGAAGGCCGATTGTGCCGAGCGACACGAGCATATTGCGATGGCGCGCGATGTAAACCAGTGCCGCCTCGCTCACGACCGCCAGCGACGCGACGACTTCTGCCAGCAGCAGAAACGCCAGCGCGCCGGTGCCCGCAACAAAGCCGCTTGCGGGGCCAACAAGGCCCAGCAGGGCTTCGGCCGGAATACCCAGCGCAAAGGCGATGCCGAGCTGGGCGGCGAGAATCCAGAAGCCGACCTGGCTGATCTGGCGCGCAACGGCGGGCCTGTCTCCATCCTCAAGCTTGCGGGTGATGACCGGGCCAAGCACCGGATCAAAGCTCGTCTTGAGCTTTTGGGGGAGCGAGGCGATCTGCTGCGCGACCCAATAGATGCCAACCGTTGCGGGGGAGACGAACAGGCCAAGGATGGCAAGATCCAGACGGCGCGAGCCCCATTCAATCGCGTCGGCGGCGGCAAGCGGCACGTTGCGCTGTGTGAGCGCCCAAAGCTCGCGGGGGCGCGGTGCCCAGTCGGTTGGCAAGCCATAGGTTTTAAGAAAGGGGATGAGCGAGGCGAGGAAGGCTGCCGCCATGGAAAGCGCGTAGGCGACGATCAGCCCATCGCGCGGCATCGTCCAGGCAAGCGCAAAGGCGGCGATGCTGATCGTCCATGGCTCGATCACCGCGCGCGCGCGGACGGTGGAGGCGATGTCAAAGCGATAGGCAAGTGCCGCCAGCATCAGGTCAGACGCGGCAAGCGCGGGAATGATGAGTGGCAAGAATCTGTCAAAGCCGTGGATCTGGCTGTTGGGGAACATGATTTCCGGCACCGCCATCAGCAGGATCGTGGGTGGCAGCGTCGCCAGCATCACGATCACCAGACCATCCCACGCGCCATTTTGCTTGCCATGGCCGGATAGGTGAAGCGCCAGTCCGCGCTTTAGGCCAAGCGTTGCGATCTGCGCGGCAAACTCAACCACCACAATCGCATAGGCCAGCCGCCCAAGCGCCTCGGCGCCATACCATTGGCCGCCGACGATGAGGAAGGGGATGCGGGCGATCAGCCGGACAAAGAAGCCCGCAATGTTCGTCCGTCCGCCCTTCGCCAGAGCCTTGATGTCGTCGCTTTCGCCAGCGGCGGGGGCGCTCAATGCGCGGCACCCCAGCTTTTGCCGGTGCCGATTTCCACGCCCAGCGGCACATCGAGTTGCACCATCGGCGCGGCTGCGCTTGCCATTACCGTTTCGATAACCTTGGAGGCCGCCGGAACATCGGCTTCCGGCAATTCAAAGACCAGTTCGTCATGCACTTGCAGCAGCATCCGCACATCATGCAGCCCGGCTTCGGCAAGCGCGGGCAGCATCCGCACCATCGCGCGCTTGATGATGTCCGCACTCGTGCCCTGGATGGGCGCGTTGATGGCGGCGCGTTCGCTGCCCGCGCGTTCGGTCTGGTTCTGGCTCGTGATCCGCGTGAAATGCGTCTTGCGCCCAAAGAGCGTTTCGGTGTGCCCGGTTTCGCGCGCTTGCTGGAGCGTCTGACTGATATATTGGTTGATGCCCGGAAACCGCTCGAAATAGCGGTCGATCATGGCTTGGGCTTCATCTGCCGGGATGCCGAGGCGACCCGCCAGGCCCCAGCGCGAAATGCCGTAGAGCAGCGAGAAGTTGATCGTTTTGGCGCGGCCACGCGTGTCGCGGTTCACTTCACCAAATAGTTCCTGTGCGGTGCGGGCGTGAATATCTTCGCCCTTGGCAAAGGCATCCTTGAGCGCGGGAACGTCTGCCATGTGCGCGGCGAGCCGCAGCTCGATCTGGCTATAGTCGGCAGAGAGCAGCACATTGCCGGGCTCAGCCACAAAGGCTTCACGGATGCGGCGGCCAACTTCGGTGCGGATGGGGATGTTCTGCAAGTTCGGATCATTCGAGGAGAGACGACCCGTTTGTGCACCCGTCAGGCTGTAGCTGGTATGAACACGCCCCGTATTGGGGTTGATCTGTTGTTGCAGAGCATCGGTATAGGTGGATTTCAGCTTGGAAAGCTGCCGCCAGTCAAGCACCTTGCGGGCGATCTCCACGCCATCCTCGGCCAGCTTTTCAAGCACTGTCACGTCGGTAGAATAATCGCCGGATTTGCCCCTCTTGCCGCCTTTGAGGCCCATTTTCCCGAACAGGATTTCGCCCAGCTGCTTGGGGCTGCCAACGGTGAAGGGCTGGCCCGCCATCGCGTGGATTTCGGTTTCAAGTGCCGCGATGCCTTCTGCAAATTCAGCGGACATACGCGCAAGTTCATCACGATCCACCTTGATGCCCTCGCGCTCCATGCGCGCCAGAACGGGGATAAGCGGGCGATCAACGCGTTCATAAACGCGCGTCACCTTTTCGGCGGAAAGGCGCGGTTTCAGCCATTGCCAGAGCCGCAGCGTTACATCGGCATCTTCGGCGGCGTAGCGCGTTGCGTCCTTCAAATTGACCTGATTGAAGGTCAGCTGGTTTTTGCCCGATCCGCAGACATCCTTGAACGAGATGCAGCTGTGGTTGAAGTGCGTCAGTGCAAGCTCATCCATGCCGTGGTTGCGCTTGCCCGCGTCAAGATCAAAGCTCATGACCATCGTGTCGTCGAGGGGGGCAATGGCAATGCCCTGCCGTTCAAGCACGTTGAGATCATATTTGATGTTGTGGCCGACCTTGAGGACCGAGGTGTCCTCCAGCAGCGGCTTGAGCATGGCGATGGCGGTTGCGAGCGGGATTTGCTTCGGCGCGTCGGAAAACAGGTCGGTGCCGCCATGCGCGAGCGGAATATAGCAGGCGCGGTTTGGCCCAGTGGCCAAGCTCACGCCGACCAGACCCGCGCCAATCGCATCAAGCCCGTCGGTTTCGGTATCAACGGCAATCACGCCTGCGCGCCGGGCTTCGCTGATCCACGCATCAAGCTCCGCCTCGGTCTGCACGCAGGCATAGACATCCAGATCAAAGGATTGGGCGACAGGCTCCGCAGCGGGTGCCGCAGGGGCTGCCTTTGCTTCGGTGCGGATCAGCTTCATCGTCTGGTGGTCAGGAGACGCACCTCCGCCCAGCTTCTTCAGCAGCGACGCAAATCCGTGATGCTCAAGGAAGGCGCGCAGCGGCGGCTCAGGAATTTCCTTCAGCAGCAGATCATCCAGCGGATCGGGAAGCGTGCAATCTTCCTTAAGCGTCACGAGCACGCGCGAGAGGCGGGCTTGCTCGGCATAGGTCAGCAGATTTTCCTGCATCTTCGATTTCTTCATCGAAGGGGCGGCGGCGAGCACCTGCTCTACCGTGCCGAATTCGTTGACCAGTTTGGCCGCCGTCTTGGGGCCGATGCCGGGCACGCCGGGAACATTGTCTGCCGTGTCTCCCATCAGGCCCAGAACCTCGCCCAGTTGTTCAGGCGGAACGCCGAACTTCTCGACCACGGCATGGGGGCCAAGCCGCTCCGACTTCATCGGGTCGAGCATATCGACGCCCGGCTGGATGAGCTGCATCAAATCCTTGTCGGTCGAGACGATGGTGACTGACCAGCCCGCATCGAGCGCGGCGCGCGTGTAGGAGGCGATCAGGTCATCCGCTTCCAGCCCGATCTCTTCAATGCATGGCAGCGAGAAGGCGCGCGTTGCATCGCGGATCATGGGGAATTGCGGAACAAGGTCTTCAGGGGCGGGCGGCCTGTGCGCCTTATAGTCCGGGTAGATGTCATTGCGGAACGACTTGCCCGAAGCATCGAGGATGACCGCCATGTGCGTGGGGCCATCGGCCTTGTGAAGCGCATCGGCAAGCTTCCAAAGCATTGTCGTATAGCCATAAACCGCGCCAACCGGTTCATCATGAATGTTCGTCAGCGGCGGAAGGCGGTGATAGGCCCGGAAGATATACCCGGAACCGTCAACCAGATAGAGATGCTTTTGATCGCCCATCGCGCGGGATTAGCAATGGCGCGCGCGTTTGGCGACTGCTTTGCAGAAAACTAGTTTGCGCCGCGATCCGTGTCGGTCTGGCGCATCGCCGTCTGCGTGCCCTTGTGGTTGGCGGCAACAAGGGCGGCAACCTGCTGGATGAGCTTCTGGCGCGTCGGCACAGGGGCGGTTGTGTCCGCGATCATCACGGCGACGGCATAGCTTGTGCCATCGGGCGCGATCATGATGCCGACATCGTTGAAGCCTGCGGTGCGGTTGCGCAAATCCTGCCCCGTGCCGGTCTTATGCGCGAGCGTCCAGCCTGCCGGAACGCCTGCCTTGAGCCGCGCGCGACCGGTTTCGGTCGATTCCATGACGTTGAGCAGATAGCGCGTCGATTGCGGGCTCAGCAGTTCGCCGCGTTTCAGCCGCGCAAGCGAGCGGGCGATGGCGGCGGGTGTGGCGCCATCCATCGGGTCGGCCACATATTTGTCCATGGCAGCGCGGCGCGTGCTTTCAGGCAAAGCAGCACGCGCGGTATTGAAGGCCCAGCCGCTGCTATATTCGGGCTTCCAGGTGAGGCCCGCCGTAGCGGCCTGAAAATGGCGCTCTCCGGGGCCGAACTTGATCGCGCCGAGCCGCTTGGAGGAAATCACCTCACGGATGGCAGAAGGGCCACCCACGCGCCGCATCAGAAAGTCGTTCGCGGTGTTGTCGCTCTGCGTCATCGCGCGCTTCAAGAGGCTCGCAATCGTCGTCGTATAGCCTTTGGGGCCGATGAGCGAGGCGATGGGCTGGTGAAACAGCGTGAGGTCTGACTTGTTGAGCGTCACCTGATCGTCAAGGCGCAGCTTGCCCTTGTCGATCGCATCCATCACCGAAATCGCCACCCACAGCTTGGAAACGCTTTGCTGCGGCATCGGTTCATCACCGCGGTAAGAGACGATCCACGATCCATCGGTCTTGGTGACGGCGATGCCCGCCTTGCCGGGGAAAGACGACCAGAGTGCGCGCAGCGATGACGCCAGCTGTGGTGGCACGGCGCGGGCGGAATCGTTGACTGTTGGATCGGGCGATTTGTCTGCAATCGCAATGCTCACGGACTTTGCGGGCGTGCGCACGGCTTGCGGGGTCGGCTTCGTTTGCAAAGGAGCCTTGGTAACGACCTTGCGATTGGCGGCGGGCGTCTCCTTGGCGGCACTTGCCGGTGGAGAGGCGGGCGCAACGCAGGCAGCTGCCATCAAACCCAATGCACAAGTCAAACGAACCTGTTTGACAATAATCGCAACCATTTCGGTTAAACCCCTCAAACCATTCATGAAAACGATAGCGATCCTCGTAATTCGCGCCACCTGCGTTGCGACGAATGATTCTGAACAAGCGACGAATCGTTGGTTGCGTCGATCAACCGGGGATGCTTTCATGCGTTCATGACTGATTTTGACCTTTGGCGTGCCCGCTCCCCCTTTTACAACGAAACGCACGAGCAGCTTGCCATGTCGGTGCGGCGCTTTGTTGCGCAGGAAATTGAGCCGCACATCGATAGATGGGAAGCCGAAGGCGAACTCCCAAGGGAATTGCACAAAAAGGCGGCGGAAGCGGGTGTGTTGGGCTTGCGCTACCCGGAAGAGTTTGGCGGCCATTCCGAAGGGTTCGACATTTTCCATGGCATGACGCAGACGGAAGAGCTTTCGCGTGTCGGGGCAGGAGGGCTTGGCGCCTCGCTGATGACGCACGGCATTGGCTTGCCGCCGATACTTGCCACAGGCTCTGAAGAAATGAAGTGCCGCATCGCGCCGCCGGTGCTGGCGGGCGACAAGATCATCGCGCTGGGCATCACCGAGCCTTCTGGAGGATCAGACGTCGCCAATCTGAAGACGCGCGCTGAGCGCAAGGGCGACCGCTATATCGTCAATGGCTCCAAGATGTTCATCACCTCCGGGATGCGCGCTGACTGGCTGACCTGCGCCGTGCGGACCGGCGGGGCGGGGGCTGGCGGTGTTTCGCTTCTGCTGATCGACATGAATTCGCCCGGCGTCTCGCGCACGCGGCTCGATAAGATGGGCTGGCATTGCTCAGATACGGCAGCCATCTATTTCGAGGATGTCGAAGTGCCTGCCGAAAATCTGATCGGCGTGGAAAATGGCGGCTTTATCGGCATCATGCGCAACTTCAATTCAGAGCGGCTTGGCATGGCGATGGGATGCTGCTCGTTCGCGCGTGTGTGCCTCAAGGAAGCGGCGGAATGGGCGCAGCAGCGCGAGACGTTTGGCAAGCCGCTGGTCGGCCACCAGTCGATCCGCATCAAGCTGGCCGACATGGCGCGCCAGATCAACGCGACACAGGCCTGGGTCGATCTTTGCGCGTGGCAGGTGGAGCAGGGCGCGGATCAGCCCGCCGATTTTGCAATGCTCAAGGTGCAGGCCACCCGGATGCTGGAAAGCGTTGCGCGTGAAGCGGCGCAGGTGCTTGGTGGTGCCAGCTTCATTCGCGGTTCGAAGGTTGAACGCATCTATCGCGAAGTGCGCGTCAACGCTATCGGCGGTGGCTCTGAAGAGATCATGCTTGATCTTGCGGGCCGCCAGTTGTTTGGCCGCTGATCCAGATTTTCCGGGGAGCTCGAAATGGCGTCAGGTCTTGCCGCGCTGCTTGATGATATTGCGACGATTGCAAAGGTGGCCGCCGCCTCCATCGACGATGTTGGGGCCGCAGCAGGCCGCGCGAGCGCCAAGGCGGCAGGCGTCGTCATTGATGATACGGCGGTTGCGCCGCGCTTCGTAACGGGCTTTACGCCCGATCGCGAATTACCCGTCATCGCGCGGATCGCGCGCGGATCGCTTATCAATAAGCTGGCCTTCATCCTGCCCGCCGGGCTGTTGCTCAGCTATTTCCTGCCCGGTGCGATCACCCCGATCCTGATGGCGGGCGGCACTTATCTGTGTTTTGAGGGTGTCGAGAAAATCCTCGAAAGCCTCAAGGGGGATGAGGACACGCTGGCCGAAGAGGTGGCCGAACTTTCAAGTGCAGAGCATGAGCGCCAGATGGTGTCGGGCGCGGTGCGGACGGACCTGATCCTCTCGGCCGAAATCATGGCGATTGCGCTGGCCGAAGTGTCGCAGGAAGCGATCACCATGCAGGCGGGCATCCTGCTCGTCGTTGCCATCGCCATCACCATTGGCGTTTATGGCGTTGTCGGTTTCATCGTAAAGATGGACGATATTGGCCTGCACATGGCGCAAAAGCCGGGCCGGGTGACGCAGGCTGTGGGGCGCGGGCTGGTTCATGCCATGCCCAAGCTGCTGGCCGCGCTCTCGATCATCGGCGTTGCCGCGATGATCTGGGTCGGTGGCGGCATCGTCGTTCATGGCTTGCATGAATTCCACCTGACGCCGGTGCCCGACTGGATCAACCATGCCGCAAGTAGCGCGGCAGCCGCTGTGCCGGGTGCGTCGGGCCTTGTCGAATGGCTTGTCCACGCCATCGGCTCAGGCATTTTTGGCACGATTATCGGCGGGGTCGTCGTTGGCGTGCATCACCTATGGGTGCGCCGCAAGGGCTAGACCCTGCCGCTATTTGCCGATGCGGGCTTCACTTGGCGCAACGCCCTTGAGGCTGGCGGCAGTCTGTTCTGCCTGACGCAGCGCGCGGATGATGTTGCGACTGGCGATCTTTTCAAGATCGGCCTGCGTATAACCACGCCGCGCCAACTCGACGAACAGCGCGGGATAGCCCGACACGTCGTCCATGCCGACCGGGGCGCTCTCCATGCCGTCATAGTCACCGCCAAGGCCAATATGGTCGATCCCTGCGACCTTGCGGATATGGTCGATATGGTCGGCGACCTGCTGGATCGAGGCGCTGGGCTTGGCGTGCGCCTTGTCCCACGCATCAAGGCCCTTCGTAACAGCTGCCGGATCATAGGCGTAAAGCTTCTGGAGGCGGGTCTCCTCGCCAATGCGGTCGGCACCCCATTGGCGGATGGCTTCGCTGATATAGTCGGGCAGAAGCACCATCATGACCACGCCGCCATTGCGCGGCAGGCGTTGCAGAACCGCGTCGGGCACGTTGCGGCCATGCCCGTCAATCGCGCGCGCGCCCGAATGGCTGAAGATGACGGGCGCTTTTGCCACGTCTAGCGCGTCCATCATCGTTTCTTCGGACACATGGCTGAGGTCAACGAGCATACCGATGCGGTTCATTTCCTTGACCACCTCTACGCCAAAGGGCGCAAGGCCACCGAATTTTGGCGCATCGGTGCCACTGTCCGCCCAGCCAGTCGTCTTTGAGTGGGTCAGCGTCATATAGCGCGCGCCTGCACGATACATCTGGCGCAGCACGGCCATGGACGAACCGATGGAATAGCCGCCCTCCATACCGATGAGCGAGGCAATTTTCTTCGCCTTGAAGGCCTTTTCGATGTCTGCTGCCGTCAGCGCGAGCGCGAGGTCATCGGGATAGGCCGCGATCAGCCGGTGAACAGTGTCGATCTGCTCGGTCACTTCGCGCACGGCTTCGGGTTCAGAGAGTGTGGCGGGGACATAAACCGACCAGAACTGCCCGCCGACCATGCCCTTGCGCAGACGCGGAAGATCTGTGTGCATGGGAATGCGGCCATTGCCGCCGGTGTTGAGCGTGTTGCGGAAATCGAACTTCGACAGATCATTGTCAAATCGGTCGCGCAGCTGTTCCGGCACGTCATTATGCCCATCGACGACTGGCGACGCCTTGAGCGCGGCGGCGGCGACCTGTTCGGGCGTCGCGGCAAAGGCGGCGGGCGCGGTGCCGGCGAGCAGAAGCGGCAGCGAAAGGTGAAGCGCGGTGCGAAGCTGGTTTGTCATGGCGAGAGGCTTAACCGAGCATCGACAGCGGTGGAAGCGGTTTCGCCCAGCGCAAGGCAGGTGATGCGCGACTTGTTTTTGAGGGCGGATTTCGCGAGAGCAGCGGCAGTCCATTTCCCCGGAGTGTTTCCCATGACCATCGAGACCGTTTCGACCAACCGCAGCCATGGCGGCACACAAGGGATCTATAAGCACGCCTCAAGCGCGACCGGCACCGAGATGACCTTTTCGGTGTTCGTGCCGGACCATGCGCCGGGCGCGAAGCTTCCGGTCGTCTGGTATCTCTCCGGCCTCACCTGCACCCACGCCAACGTGACCGAGAAGGGCGAGTTTCGGGCTGCCTGCGCAGAGCTTGGCCTCATCTTCATCGCGCCCGATACCAGCCCGCGCGGTGAGGGTGTGGCGGACGATGCGGATGGCGCCTATGATTTCGGCCTTGGTGCGGGCTTTTATGTCAACGCGACGCAGGAGCCTTTCGCCAAGCACTACCGGATGCGCGATTATATCGAGAGCGAGCTTCCGGCACTCATCGCCGCGAACTTCCCCGTGGATATGGAGCGTCAGGGCATCACGGGCCATTCGATGGGCGGCCATGGCGCGCTCACCATCGCGCTGCGCAATCAGGGGCGCTACAAGAGCGTCTCGGCCTTTGCGCCCATCGTCTCGCCGCTCAACTGCCCCTGGGGGCATAAGGCGCTGGGCGGCTATTTGGGGGCAGATCAGGCCGCATGGGCGGAGTATGACGCCTGCGCACTGATTGAAGGCGGCGCGCGACTGCCCGGTCTGCTGGTCGATCAGGGCGAGGGAGACAATTTCCTTGTCGAGCAGTTGAAGCCGGAATTGCTGAAGGTTGCGTGCGAAGCCGCCGATCAGCCGCTGACGCTGCGGATGCAGCCGGGCTATGACCATAGCTATTACTTCATCTCGACCTTCATGGCAGACCATCTGCGCTGGCACGCAGAGCGCCTTGGCTGAGCGTTATTTGCTCGCGATGGCATCTGGCACGACAACCACCGAAAACGCCTTGTTGGCCTTCAGGTAACGCTTGGCGAGCGCCTGAAGGTCTGATGGGCGAATGGACTTCAGATCATCATTCCAGCGCAGCAGATTGGCGATGCGCTGTGGGTCTTCCGTCGCGCCAGAAAGTTGTGACATCCAGAAGCTGTTGCCAGTAGAGGCGCGGGCGATGCGTTGTAGCATTGGCCCCACGGCGCGCTGCAATTCATCCTGTGATACGGGCTTTGCTGCAAGGTTGGCGGCAATTGCACGCGCGCGGACAAAAAAGGCGTCGATTGATTCCGGTTTCACCTGCGCCATGACGAGAAAGCTGCCGCCGCTCCTGAAGCCTGCGGGCCATGAACTGGAAACATCGGGGCTATAGCTTGCGCCCTCGCCCTCGCGGAACTGCTCGAACAGCCGGTCCGCAAATATGGCAGCGAGCATATCAAGCTGACGACCGGTGCGGACCTTGTCGATGCCGCCGCCCGTTGTCCACGCAAGCGCCGCAATCGCCTGATCGGGCGATCCCTTGTGGGTCAGGCGCACGGGCGCGCGATTGGGCACGGGACCAGACACGTTGTCGCTGCCCTTTTGGACCGTCACGGGCGGTCGTGGTGGCAATGCGCCAAAGGTATCGAGCACAGCCTGCTTCACTTGCTCAACATCGAAGTCGCCAAAGATGGATAGCTCGATAGGACCGTTGGCGAGCGTTGGCTCCCAAAAGGCACGGAAGCTTTCCGGCGTGAGGCTCTCGGCATCGGCTTTTGCGGGGGCCGCCCAACGCTTGTCGCCGCCATGCAGAAGCACACCCAGCTCTCGCCCGACGACATCACCCGGAGATGAATCCGCCGTGCGCAGGCCAAGGACTGCGGCGGCGCGCGTGCGCAACACGGGTGCTGCATCCCACCCCGGAGCCGCAAATTTGGCCGCCATCAGCTTCAACTGATCGGTCAGATCGGCCGGGCGCGTCATGGCGCGCATCGCAAAGGCATTTTCGCCCACGTCAAAGGCCATGTTGATCTGGCGGCCGCTGGTCAGCCGCTCCAGCTGGTCTTGCTTCAAATCGCCAACGCCGCTCGCCACGAGCGCGCTTGGCCCGGCCCATGCGGCTGTCAGATGATCCCGCGGCAGCGCGAGCATCCCTTTGCCAAACCGTGCCGACACGTAAACGCGGCCAGCTTCGGAGGTGAAGGGGCTGAGCATTACCTTGACGCCGTTGGAGAGCGTAAGCACCTGAACGTCGAGCGCCTTGAGGCGGCTTTGCGCAATGATGGTGCCGGGCGTGCCGATTTTCGGCAGTCGGTCAAAGCTGATCGGCGCCTGATCGCGGTCGGTCGCCAGTGCAGCGACCGGCGATTTCATGGCAGTGGCAAGCTGCGCCTGTCCGTCGCTTTGATCGATCTGACTGGACACAAAGGCGCGCGGACCGATGCCTGAAAACAGATGCTGCGTCGCCTTTAATACATCGGCAGGCTTGATCTTGTCTTTAAGGTCGCCGAACACGTCTCGTGCGACTTCCGGGCTGGCTACTGTCTCGCGGATATTGACGGCTTCCACCAGATCATCGGCCTGTTTCGCGCTGGCTTCGGCGCGCGCGGTTTCAACTTGCACGTCAAGAAGCGCCGTAAACTCGGCAGACTCACGATCAATCTCGGATTGAGTTGGCGGATTGACGAGCGCGTCGGCGATGACCGAGCGCACATCGCGCAGCGCCTGTTGCCAATCTTCTCCAATGGGAACGATCGAGACCATGGTCGCATCGGCGGATCGGGCGATGTCATCCTGCTGCACTTCGGCCTGAAGGAAGCTGCTGCCCGCGCGGGCGCGCTGTTCCAGACGGCGATTTATGAGCCGCGAGGCCACGATTTCGATAAGGCGGCCCTGATTGAGCGCAATCGTATCCGCCTTCTGAACCCATGGACGCAGCCAGCCGAGGGTGATGTTGGTCGTGAGACCCGGCTCGACGATGAAGGAGGTGGTGGGAAAGGCAGGTGAGGGCTTGCCAAAATCGGCAGTCGGAACCGCTTCTGCCGATGCGGGCTTCCAGTCTGAGAAATGGCGGCTGATGAGCTGGGCCAAAACAACGGGATCACCGTCGCCGGAAATTGCGATGACTGTGTTGTCTGGCCGATACCAGCGGTCATGAAAAGCGCGCAGCAAGGCAGGTGTCGCCTTGGCGAGCGAGTCCAGTGTGCCGATGGGGGAGCGTTCGGAAAGCGGCTGGCCCGCATAAAGCAGTTTTGCCGCGGCATCGGCGACGCGCACCTGCGCCCCGTCCTGCTCACGGGCTTCGGCGCTGACCGTGCGGCGCTCGGCGTCGACTTCGGTCTGGCTGATCGTCGGCGCCGCCATCATGCCCGACAGGATCTGGAGGCTTTCGTTGAGCGCGGGGAAGCCAGCCTGCGGAAGATCAAGCTTGTAGACCGTCTGGGTCGGCGAGGTGATGGCATTGCTGTCGCTGCCAAAGGTCGCGCCAAGACGCTGCCATACGCGCTTTGCCTCGCCATCCTTCACATAGCGCGAGCCGCGAAAGGAAAGATGCTCCAGAAAATGGGCATAGCCGCGCTCGCTATCGCGCTCCATGAGGGAGCCTGCGTCAATTGCGACCCGGACGGAAACCTGCCCCGGCGGCACGCGGTTGCGCCGCACGGCAAAGCGCAATCCATTGGGAAGTACCCCGAAAATCCACTGTTTGTCGATGGGAATATCGCTGTTGCGATAGAGCCAGGGTGTGTCATCGCTTTGCTTGACGGGCGCTGCGGCGGGCTTTGGCTTGGCGACCGGCAGACGCGTCGCCGGTGCTGCTGCAATCAGTGAAATGCCGGAAACAGCAAGGACGAGCGAACGCAGGTGGGAAAAACGCATGGCCAGAAGTGCTAAACGCCCGTCATCATGAAAGCCAATGAAAAACCGGACAGGCTGGCTGGTGTTGCCTGCCGGTCCATGTCACATATCGGCGCAGGAGGTTTTCCATGGCTCAAGTCCGATCGGTTTCCTATTCCGCGACCAAGGCTGGTGTCGGCTTTGGCAGCGCGCTGGCGATCGCCATCTCTTGGTCACTCCACAAATCTATCCTGTGGGCGATCATCCACGGCTTCCTCTCGTGGTTCTATGTCATTTATTACGCGCTGACCCGATGACAGACGATCCGCTGCGGGCGCTGATCCGCACCATTGCCGATTTCCCCAAGCCCGGCATCCAGTTTCGCGACATCACCACCGTGCTGCGCGATGCAGAGGGCTTGCAGATGGCCATCGCGCGGATGCAGGCGGCGGTTGAGGCGCATGATATTTCGATGATCGCGGGCATTGAAGCGCGCGGTTTCATCTTCGGGGCGGCGCTTGCCAGCCGCATGGGGCTGGGCTTCGTGCCGATCCGCAAGAAGGACAAGTTGCCGGGGCGCACCATCGGGATGAACTATGCGCTCGAATATGGGCAAGACCGCATCGAAATTCACGACGACGCTATTGGTGCAGGGGATCGCATTGCGCTGGTTGATGATCTCATCGCCACGGGCGGAACGGCAATTGCCGCCACGCAATTGCTGCGCTCGGCGGGGGGCATCGTGCCGGTCGCGGTTTTCCTTGTCGATCTGCCTGATCTGGGTGGGGCGGACCGCCTTCGGGCCGAGAAGCTTGACGTGCGGAGCCTTGTCGCGTTTGAGGGGCATTGACGCTTTTTCTGGCGTCTGGCGGACCGAACCGGTAGCGCGAAAATCATGTCCAAGCGCCCGATACCCGGTCTTCCGACCCGCCAGCAGATTCTGGATTTCATCACCCAGTCCGAAACGCCCGCCGGCAAGCGAGAGATTGCCCGCGCTTTTGGCCTCAAGGGCAATGAGAAGATCGCGCTGAAGGCACTTTTGAAGGACATGGCCGACGAAGGGCTGATCGACAGCGCACCGGGGCGCGCCTTCCACAAGATGGGCGGGCTGCCAAAGATAACGGTGCTGCGTGTCGTCGATGTTGATGGCAGCCAGGTCGTCGCCATTCCAGAGCATTGGGAGGCAGAGGGCAAGCCGCCGCCGCGCCTGCGCGTCATCGAGCGTGGCAGGCGCTCTGCGCTTGGCATTGGCGATCGGATTCTCGCGCGCACTGAAGAGCAGGGCGCAGGCTTTGTCGCGCACCCGATGAAGAAGCTTGCGCGCGGCGAAGAGCTGCTGCTGGGCGTCGTTGCGCGCGAGGGAGATCGCTATTGGCTGCGCGCCATCGACAAGCGCGAGCGCCGCGATACGCCAATCTCCGACATTGGCGAGGCGGGCGAGGGCGATCTTGTTCTCGCCGAAAAGACGGGCCGCGCGCCGCGCATTTCTGCGAAGGTGACTGAAATTCTCGGCGATCCGTTCGCGCCCAAAGCCTTCAGCCTCATCGCTATTCACAAGTTCGGCATTCCGCACGTCTTTTCAGAAGACCTTCTGGTCGAAGCCGAGCGGATGGCAGGGCTGGATCTCGGCCCGCGCGAGGATTTGCGGCATTTGCCGATTGTTGCCATCGATCCCGTTGATGCGCGCGACTTTGACGATGCCGTGTGGGCAAATCCGCGCGAGGATGGCGGGTTTGACTGTATCGTCGCCATCGCCGATGTGAGCTATTATGTGCGCCCCGGCTCGCAGCTTGACCGCGAGGCGCGAAAGCGTGGCAATAGCGTTTACTTCCCGGATCGCGTGGTGCCGATGCTGCCAGAGCAGCTTTCAGCAGATGTGTGCTCGCTGCGCGCGGGGCATGATCGCGCCGCCATGGCCTGCCATATGGTCATTGATGCCGAAGGGCAGATCGCAAGCTGGCGTTTCTCGCGCGCGGTGATCCGCGTGGCGGCCAACATCCCCTATGAAGACGCACAGGCCGCCATGGATGGCGTCAAGCCGCATGGCCTGACCGATGTTGCGCTGCGCCCGCTCTGGGCCTGCTGGGCGCTGCTGGCACAGGCACGCGACAAGCGCGAACCGCTGGAACTCGACCTGCCTGAACGGCGCGTCGTGCTCGATGAAGACGGCCGCATCCAGTCGGTCGCGCCGCGCGAACGCCTCGATGCGCACCGGCTGATCGAGGATTACATGATCGCGGCGAACGTCGCGGCGGCAAAGGCGCTGGAGGCGAAGAAGGCGCCCGTCATGTATCGTATTCACGAGCCACCCTCGCGCGAGAAGCTGGTGGCCTTGAAGGATTATCTGGCGACGTTCGACATCGCCTTTGCATTGGGGCAGGTTATCACGCCCGCTACCTTCAACCGACTGATCGCACGGCTGGAGGAGGCCGAATATCGCAACGAAGTGATGGAGCAGGTGCTGCGCTCACAGACACAGGCCTATTATAGCCCGAACAATGCGGGACATTTCGGCCTGTCGCTCGGCTCTTATGCGCACTTCACCTCGCCCATCCGCCGCTATTCCGATCTTCTGGTCCACCGCGCGCTGGTCGATGCCTATCGGCTTGAGCCGCAGGCCAAAGCGACCGCCCTGTCACCCGATGATGCGCTGCGCATGGTGCCGATTGGCGAGGCGATTTCGGCGTGTGAACGCCGCGCGATGGAAGCCGAGCGCGAGACGGTGGATCGCTATGTGGCGGCCTTTCTTGCCATGCGCGTGGGTGAGATCATCGCGACGCGGATCACGGGCGTTACCAATTTCGGCTTTTTCGCAACGGTGGAAGGGCTGGGCGGAGACGGGCTTGTTCCCGTCTCGACGCTGGGGGCCGAGCATTTCCGCTTCGATGAGGCGCATCGCGCGCTGATCGGCGAGGAAACGGGTGACACCTACCGGATTGGCCAGCACATCGACTTGCGCCTCGCTGAGGCCAACCCCATCTCCGGCGCCCTGCGTTTTGAATTGCCGGAAGGGGCCAACCATATGCCAACGCGTCGTGACCGGAAGGACAAGGTCCGCCGCCCCACAATGGGCAAGCGCGGCCGCCCCGGCAACATCCGCCATCAGGGGCGCCGTCGCTAAGCCATGGCCGTTGATCTGCCGCGCCTCTTCATCGGTACGCTTTCTTATGATGTGCCGTCCGCCGCGCTCGATGATGTGCGGTTCGAGCGCATATTGCGCGGCTTTGCGAGCCATTATGTGATCAACGCGACCTCGCAGAGCCAGTTCAGCTTTGCGCGCGGT
Source organism: uncultured Sphingomonadaceae bacterium (assembly GCA_937873035.1). Classification (GTDB taxonomy): domain Bacteria; phylum Pseudomonadota; class Alphaproteobacteria; order Sphingomonadales; family Sphingomonadaceae; genus Aquisediminimonas. The sequence continues at coordinate 56,491 of CALMVA010000081.1, forward strand.
GAGGGGTTCGACAAGTTTGAGCGTTGGGACGCCTTCGCCTATGTCGATGGCGGCTCGGTGATGCGGCTGCGCACGCAAGAGGTAGTCGATCCGCTTCCCGGCGGAAACATCGCCGTGCTGCCACCCCCCTGGTCATCGCTGCACTTCACCCTCAACATCCGCGTCGTGCTGATCTTCTGGGCGCTCGCCCTCATCATCGCGCGCAGCTTTCTGGGCGGCGACTGGCTCTTCTGGCTGATCGGCTTCCTGACGCTCTATGGCGCGCACGTGGCGCTCATCCGGCGAAGTTTGAAGAAGAAGCTGGGGCGCTGGCTGGCGCGGGAGAGTTGGAACTAGGCTTCGAGGGCGAAGGTCAGTCCCGCATGGGCGCTTAGCCGCTCCAGCAACGGCGCTGCGATCACCGCCCCCGGCGTCACAACGCCGCCCGGCGTCTCATTTTCCAGCAGCGTGAGCGCGCTTTCGGCGATCATTTTGCTGGTGGAGCCATAGCCGGGGTCTTTGTCTCCCTTCACGCTGGCGCGGATGGAGGTGCCGTCGGGATATTCGCCGATGAAGAGCAGGTCGTAAAAACCGTTTTCGCGCTCATCCTTGCTGGGGCCTTCGCCGGGCTTCAGCTTGGCCTCGCCAAAGGGGTTTGCCTTGGCAATCGCCTCTGCCATCGCGCGGCCTGCATCGCCGATCGTCGTCATGATCATCTCGTCATACATGAAGTCGCGGCCAAAGGGGTGGCCGAGCAGGAAGTTGGAGCGGTGGACGTTCTTGGTGTTGATCGGCGCCATCACGAAGGGTGCGGTCCAGGTGCCGGTCGCGCTGTCATATTCGGGCATAAGGCCAGAGGGCTGGGCGGGGCCTTCAAAGCCCGGCGTCAGGCCGAAGCTGCTTTTCAGGATGCCGATGATCTTGGGTTTTTTGGCGGCGGCCTTCATCGTTTCGGTGAGGCTCGCAATCGTGCCGCCCGATGCGCCGCCCTGCATCTTGCGGACGCGGCCCTTGACGCGCGGGGCAGGCTTGCCATGCGCCTTCACGGCTTCACGCTGGAGGAACCAGACGCCGAGATCAAAGGGGATCGAGTCAAACCCGCAGGAAAAGACGATGCGCGCGCCGGTTTCCTTGGCGCGGGCATCATGCGCGTCGATCATGTCGCGCATCCATGCCGGTTCACCGCACAGATCGACATAATCGGTGCCCGTCTCGGCACAGGCGGCGACAAGTTCCGCGCCGTAAAGCTGATAGGGGCCGACCGTGGTGAGGATGACGCGCGCGCGCTTGCACATCTCGATGAGCGAGGCTGCATTGTCTGAATCGGCGGCCACAAGCTGCGTGGAGGAGGGCAGGCCCATCTCGTCACGCACTTCGGCAAGCTTTGCGAGGCTGCGCCCGCCCATCGCCCAGTTCTTCACGCCTTGGGCGGCCAGATATTCTGCAACGAGGCGGCCGGTAAAGCCGCTGGCGCCATAGACGATGATGTCGAACTCCGCAGTTTTCTTCGCCATGTGCGCGCTCCTGATGCCTGTTATTTCACGACAGCGTAAAAACTCAGCTTCCCACTGCCATTGGCCGGGATCGGCTTTGCAAATGTCCAGCGGACGTGCGTCACATCTTGGGCAAGGGCGGCCCGGACGCTCTTGTCGGGGTTGGTGATCTTGAGGCTGGCAAGCGGGCCGAAGCTCTTGCCGCCATCAACCGAGACGACACCCCATTCGCTATTCTCGCCAAGCCCCGTGAAGTTTACGCCGCTCGGCACCGGATTGTTGATAACGAAATTATTGGCAGGCGTTGCGCCGGCATTTTTGTAGTTGATCCAGACGACGATCGGCGTTGCAGGCAAAACCGTTGTCGGTGCAACGAGCGTGCGGGATTTGACACCCCTGGCGTCCACCACTTCCTTCACGGCCTGGATGCTGCTCGTAACGGTAACGGGCGAGGCCTGCGCGAATAGCGCGGCGGGCATCAGGGCAAGGCTTAAACCGGCTAGAATCTTACGCATTTTCATTCTCCCGCATCTTCCGTTCGGTCACGCCAACGCCTTAGAGGCGCGGCAGCGTGACGCCGCGTTGACCCATATATTTGCCCGCGCGGTCGGCATAGCTTGTCTCGCACGGTTCGTTGCCCTTGAGGAAGAGGAACTGGCACGCGCCTTCATTCGCATAAATCTTGGCGGGCAGCGGCGTGGTATTCGAGAATTCGAGCGTCACATGGCCTTCCCAGCCGGGTTCCAGCGGCGTCACGTTCACGATGATGCCGCAGCGCGCATAGGTCGATTTGCCGAGGCAGATAACAAGCACGTCGCGCGGCACGCGAAAATATTCGACCGTGCGGGCGAGCGCGAAGCTGTTGGGCGGAATCACGCAGACATCGGTCTTGCGATCAACAAAGCTGTTCGACGCGAAGTCTTTGGGATCAACCACCGCGCTATCGACATTGGTGAAGATCTTGAACTCGTCGGCGACACGCGCGTCATAGCCATAGGAGGACAGGCCGTAGCTGATGCAGCCATCGCGGCGCTGAGCCTCGACGAACGGCTCGATCATGCCGGTCGATTGCGCCTGCTCACGGATCCACTTGTCGGACAGGATGGACATTTCTTCTCCTTACACCAGCCCAAGGTCGGCAGGGCCGAACGCATGGGGCAGAAGGCTCGATAGCGTGTGGTGCTCAACAGTGCTACCGTCCGCCGAGCCGCAATGGATGACGATGTCGTGGCCCGAAAGCCCGCCCGCCTCGTTGATGACCTGTCGGCACCGCCCGCACGGACGAACCGGGTCGTTGCCCGAAATGGCTCCGTTTTCCAACCTGCCGCCGATGATTGCGATCTCGCGCACCTTGCGTAGCTTGCCTTGCGCATTGGCCGTCGCCAGCGCGACCGTTTCTGCGCACAAGGTTAGCCCGTAGCTCGCGTTCTCGAAATTGCAGCCGGAGATGATCTCGCCATCGTCCAGCAGAAGCGCCGCGCCGACGCCAAAGCCGGAATAGGGGGCATGGGCAAAGCTTGCGACGGTCTTGGCAGCTTCAAGAAGTGTATGCGATGTCGTGCTCATGGGTGAATGACATTCCAGTGGACGGGGGCTTCGATGCCGTTGACGCGCCGGAATGTCGAGGCTTGCCACATCGCCCATTCACGCGCGCCATAAGAAGGCGGCAGCAAAAATCGCTTGAGCCACAACGGCCGGTCTATGGCGTCGCTTATCATGTAATAATCATCAAAATCGCGCGCAACCTGCACAACCAGCGGTTTTCCAGTATGTGCCTCAGCCATTTCGATGAATATCTTCAGTTCACGCAAAACCGCTGCGCGGGCAGGGCGATCCTTGCAATTGCCGCTGAATTCCAGATCAATAGCCGCTGGCAGACTGTCTCCCCCGCGCGGAACGATGGAAATGAAATTTGTCGCCTGCTCGGCCGCATTGCGGCACAGGGAAAAGAAGTGATAGGCGCCGCGCCGCATCCCCGCTTTTTCCGCACCCTCCCAATTTTCGGTAAAGCGCGGATCGCTGATGTCGGCGCCTTCTGTCGCCTTGATATACGCAAAGTCCGCGCCTGCGGCCTCCACCGTTGGCCAGGCGATTTCACCCTGCGCGTCAGAAACATCCACGCCCTGCACGGGATAGTCCGTAAGGCCGGGCCGCCAATGGACCGACCACCAGCCAATCGCCGCAGACAGGAAGGCAATGGCCAGCGCCCACGCACCCCATGGAATGTTGCGTCCCCGCATTTTGGCTACCCCTTGATGTGCAAAACGCAGATGAGGGTGAACAGTCGGCGCGATGTATCAAAATCAACGTCAATCTTGCCTGCGAGCCGCTCTTTCAGAAGCTCGGCACCCTCATTGTGTATGCCGCGCCGCGCCATATCGACGGTTTCAATCTGCTGTGGCGAGGCGACTTTGATCGCCTGATAATAGCTGTCGCAGATGGCAAAATATTCGCGGATGAGGCGACGGAAGCGACCAAGCCCCAGAATGACGGATTCCAGCGGTGTTCCGTCTTCCCGGCCAAGGTCAAAGGCAAGGCGGCCTTCCTCCACGCGCAGCATCAGCACATAGGGCCCTGCATAGCCATCTTCATGTGTGCGCTGCGGCGCGAAGTAATTGCCCTCGATAATATCAAAAATCGCAATCCGCCGCTCCTGCTCAATATCAGCGGAGCGCCAGATGATGGTATGCTCGTCGAGCTTGATGTCGATGATGCGCGGATCAGCCATTCGCCTCCCGCATATCGGAAGCTGCCAGCGATGGAAAGACGCCGCTTGTCGCACTTATCCCCGTTTTCCTCTTTGGATGGCGTTTCCACTGGGGTAACAATTCGTCATGGAGCGGGCATGGCTGATCCCATCCGACTGATTCACGACGCAGAAGACGCGCCGACCCAGCTTCCGCACAATATCGAGGCGGAGGCCGCGTTGCTTGGCGCGCTGATGATCGACAACCGCATTGCTGAAGACGTGCAGCTGAAATTGCGTGCCGAGCATTTCTTTGAGCCGGTGCATGGCCGCATTTATGACGCGATCATGAAGCTTATCGACCGCTCGATGGTTGCCAATCCCGTGACCTTGAAGCCGATGTTCGAGCAGGACGAGGCGATGAAGGCGCTGGGCGGCCCGGCTTATCTTGCGCAATTGACCGGCTCTGGTGCGGCGCTGCTGGGCGCGCGCGACTTTGCGAGCCAGATTTACGATCTCGCGCTGCTGCGCGAACTGGTGAGCGTGGGCCGCGACATGGCAACCCGCGCGCTGGACACCAGCGAGGCGGTGCTCCCAACCGAGCAGATCGAACAGGCGGAAATGGCGCTCTACCGCGTGGCGGAGCAGGGCGGGGAAACCGGCAGCACCAAAAGCTTTGGTCAGGCAACGCGCATGGCGGTGGAGCTTGCGGAAAAGGCGCTCAACGCGGGCGGCGGGCTTTCGGGTGTGACGACGGGCATTGATGGCGTCAACGCCAAGACTGGCGGTTTGCACCATTCAGATCTTATCATTCTTGCCGGGCGTCCGGGCATGGGCAAAACATCGCTTGCAACCAACTTTGCCTTCAACGCGGCGCGCCGCTGGGCGCGCGATATGGAAGACGGTATCCCGCCCGAAAAATCAGTCGGGGCGCCTGTCGCCTTTTTCAGCCTCGAAATGTCGGCAGATCAGCTGGCGACGCGTATCCTTTCAGAGCAATCCGAGATCAGCTCTGAAAATCTGCGCATGGGCAAGATCAGCCAGACCGATTTCCGCAATCTCGCGCGTGCGGCGGCCGAGCTTGAATCCCTGCCGCTCTTCATCGACGATACGGCAGGCCTCACTATCGCCGCACTCAGGACGCGCGCGCGGCGCTTGAAGCGGCGTCACAATATCGGCCTCATCATCGTCGATTATCTCCAGCTGCTTCAGGGGTCGCGTTCGGGCGGGGGCGACAACCGTGTGCAAGAAATTTCAGAAATTTCGCGTGGTCTCAAAACCTTGGCGAAGGAACTTCACGTTCCTGTGATCGCGCTGTCGCAGCTAAGCCGCGCGGTGGAGCAGCGCGAGGACAAGCAGCCGCAGCTTTCTGACCTTCGTGAATCCGGCTCGATCGAGCAGGACGCCGATATTGTGCTGTTCGTCTATCGTGAGGAATATTACGTCCAGTCGAAGGAACCCAAGCGCCCCGCCGAAGGCGATGACGCCAAGGTGTTTGACGATCACGCCAAATGGGCCATCGACATGGAACGCGTATTTGGTCTGTCAGAGCTGATTATCGCCAAGCAGCGCCACGGTGCGACGGGCAAGGTCAAGATGCGCTTCGACGCCAAGTTTACGCGCTTCAGCGATTATATCGACGAAAGCCATCTGCCGACGCAGATGGGCTGAACAGGCCGCGCCGACTTTTTCGACGCGGCCTTTCGCGCTTGGCTTACTTGCCGTCGCTGGCGGTGGAAGCACCGCCATGCTTTGCGAACCAGCCCAGAATGTAGGTTGATTTGGCGACCAGACGGCTCGGATGATCCATCATGCCGTGCGACGATTCTGGCACACGCACCATCGCGGTATCGACGCCGTTGAGCTTGAGACCCGCATAATATTGCTCGGTCTCCGAAATCGGTGTGCGGAAATCCTGCTCGCCGGTGATGAGCATGGTCGGCGTCTTGACGTTGCCGACAAGGCTGAGCGGTGACCGCCGCCAATATTCAGCCTGCGCGCCCTCTTCCCAAGGGTTTTTGCCGAACCAGTAGCGACCATAATAGGCGGCACCGTCAGAGGTGAGGGCAAAGCTCGTCCAATTGATGACGGGCTTGGCGACGACGGCGGCGCGGAAGCGGTTTGACTTGCCGACGATCCATGCCGTCAACACGCCTCCACCACTGCCGCCCGTGACGAACAGTCGTTGGGGATCGACATAGCCCTTGGCGACTGCTGCATCGACGGCGGCCATCAGATCATCATAGTCGCCGCCGGGATAGGCCTTGTCGATGAGGTTGGCGAATTTGTCGCCATAGCTCGTCGAGCCACGCGGGTTGGAATAGAGCACGACATAGCCCGCTGCCGCATAGGCCTGCATTTCCGCGGAGAAACGCGCTCCATAGTTGGTGTGCGGCCCGCCATGGATTTCGAGGATCATCGGATATTTCTTCGCAGGGTCAAAGCCTGCGGGCTTCATGATCCACGATTGGCTCTTCACCCCGTCCGGCGCGGTCGTCCAAATTTCTTCCACGCTGGCGAGGTCGCGGATGGCGGATACATCGTCGTTGAGGCGTGTGAGGCGCTTGACGTTGCTGCCCTTCACCACGGCCACGTCGCCGGGTTCGGTAGGCGTGGTGACGTTGGTTGCAACGGTGCCGTCTGGCGCGACGGTCAGGCTCGCGCCCGAATAGGGGCGGCCAATATCTTCCCCGCCAAAGCCGGAGGCGATCGTGCGGTTGCTGCCGCTGGTCGTTGCATAGCCCAGCTTGGTGGTGCCTTGCTGATCAAACAGATAGTAAAGACCGCCGCGCCCGTCCCACGCGAAATCGTTGATGCCGACGTCAAGTGTCTGTGTGAGTGAGCGGGCGTTGCCGCCGTCACGGTTCATGACCCACAGGCTGAACTCCTGATTGCTCGTCAGCCTGTCTGTAAAGCCCAGAAACGCAATCGATTTGCCGTCGGGTGAAACCTTGGGCGCGGCACTTGGCCCTTCGCGGTGGGTGAGCTGGGTAATGGCCTGAGAGGCAACATCAACGGCATAAATCTGGTCACGCAGCGGTGTGCGTTCAGGGTCATCAGTGCGGTTGGCGGATACGTAGAGCGTCTTGCCATCACGGCTCCAGTCAATCGCGCCACCATAGTCAAATTCACCCTTCGTCACCTGACGCGGCACGCCGCCATCAGCAGATACGGTGAAGATGTGGGTGTGGCCCTGTTCGGCATAGCCCGCGCCATCGCCGCGATAGTCGAGCTTGTCGATCACGATGGGCTTGGGCGCCCATTTGGCGCCTTCGGGCGCGGCCGGCATTGATGCGATCGGCTTTCCCTCACCGGGGACGAACATCGAAAACGCGATCGATTTGCCATCGGGGGACCAGGTGATGCCGCCGGGGCCTTGCGTCAAGTTGGTGACGCGTGCGGTTGCGCCGCTATCCATCCAGCGGATGTAGATCTGTGCACTGCCTTCCGAGCCGCTCACATATGCGAGACGCTTGCCATCGGGCGACCAGCGCGGGCTGGAAAAGCTTGCCCCGCCGGAAAGAAGGGGGCGGTGCTCGCCTGTTGCGACATTGACGATCCAGATGTTTGACCGTGCCTTGTCTGCCATGATGTCGAAGCTGCGGCGCACATAAGCAATCTGGCGGCCATCGGGCGAGATTTGCGGGTCTGCCGCATATTCGAGCGCGAAGAGATCAACCGGCTTGTAGGCACGCGTGTTCTCGCTCGTCTGTGCGGCGACACCGCCTGCAAGGGTGAGCGTTGAAAGCGTCAGCGCGACAGCTGATCCCAAAATGCGTTGCGTCTTCATCCCATGGCTCCTGTTGTGGCGTGCCGGGGTGATAGACCAGTGCGGCATCGCCTTGGAAGATCATTGGTCGAACCGGGGCGGTTGTTCGTGGCGAAATAAATATGTTGCGCTGCACAATTTTGTTGCGTGCGTCAAAACGATGCGCCAATCACGATGGCCATGACAACCAATCGCGCCATTCTTGAAGCCATCGCCCTGAAGAAATGTCTGACGGGCACCTACAACAGCACGTCATTTCTGCTGGCGCCGCACATCCTCTATACGCGGCGTGATCTGGTCTATCTTGATGCGGTTCCGCTCCAGAAGAATGGAAGTCCGCCGCGCGAATTGAAGATGGCGACATTCAAGGTGGATGGCATGGCAGACATCGCGCTTGCCGAGGAGCCATTTGAAGTGAGCGAGTTGCTTGAACCGGGCCTTGAAAAATACGCCGGGACAACGCTGTTTGCCGTCTCCGCCTGACGCGAGGCAGGCACCAAGATGACAAATGGTTAATGCACTGGACACAGGCCTGAGAGGGGGCGTGCGCTAAACCCTGATTATTGGGTCGCAAACCATCCCCCCGATGGTCCAATGTAAAGCGGCGTCAGAGCAACCCCCGGCTCTGACGCCGCATTTATTTTCAGCTCAGGCGGCGGCCTTGTCGGCCGCGCGTTCCTTCATTTCCTGATTGAGCATTTCCGCGATGAGGAATGCGAGTTCAAGCGACTGGCCTGCATTAAGGCGCGGGTCGCAATGCGTGTGGTAGCGGTCAGCCAGATTCTGTTCGGTCACGTCGATGGCGCCGCCGGTACATTCAGTCACATTCTGGCCGGTCATCTCGATATGGATACCGCCGCCATGCGTGCCTTCTGCGCGGTGCACCGCAAAGAAGCCGCGCACTTCGGCGAGGATGCGCTCAAACGGGCGGGTCTTATAGCCGTTATTCGCCTTGATGACGTTGCCGTGCATCGGGTCACACGACCAGATGACCGGGTGGCCTTCTGCTTTCACAGCGCGGACGAGTGCGGGCAGATGCGCCTCGATCTTGTCATGGCCGTAGCGCGTGATGAGGGTCATGCGGCCAGGAACGCGATTGGGGTTGAGCGTGTCCAGCAGGCGCAGCAACGCTTCCGGTTCAAGGCTTGGTCCGCACTTCATGCCAATAGGGTTTTCGATGCCGCGCAGATATTCGACATGGGCCGAACCTTGGAAGCGTGTGCGATCACCAATCCACAGCATATGCGCGGACGTGTCATACCATTGGCCGGTGAGCGAATCCTGACGCGTCAGCGCCTGCTCATAGGGAAGCAGCAGCGCCTCATGGCTGGTGTAGAAGCTGGTGCCCTTCAATTGCGGCACGGTATCCGGGTCGATCCCGCAGGCGGCCATGAAGTCCAGCGCCTCGCCAATCCGGTCGGCCACGTCTTGAAACTTCTTGGCCCAGGGCGAACGACCCATGAAGTCATGTGTCCAGGCGTTGACCTGATGGAGATTGGCATAGCCGCCCTGTGCAAAGGCGCGCAGCAGGTTAAGCGTCGCCGCCCCTTGAGAATAGGCGCGGATCATGCGCTGCGGATCGGGCACGCGGCCCACCTCGTCAAACGCGATGTCATTGATGATGTCGCCGCGATAGCTGGGCAGCGACACGCCGTTGATCTCTTCCATGTCCGCCGAGCGGGGTTTGGCGAACTGGCCTGCCATGCGGCCAACCTTTACGGTCGGCAGCTTGGACGAGAAGGTGAGGACAACCGCCATCTGCAACAGCACCTTGAAAGTGTCGCGGATGTTGTTCGGATGGAATTCGGCAAAGCTTTCGGCGCAGTCGCCACCCTGCAACAAAAAGCCCTTGCCAGCTGCAACCTGCGCCAGATCAGCCGTCAGGCTGCGCGCTTCGCCTGCAAAAACGAGCGGCGGAAAATTGCCAAGCGTCGCGGTTGCGGCGTCGAGTGCTGCGGTGTCGGGATAGGTCGGGAGCTGGCGGGCCTCGGCGGTCTTCCAGCTGTCAGGAGTCCAGTTCTGCGTCATAACCCGCTGCCCTTGGGGAAAAACGCAGCGCAACGCAAGGATTTCACGCTTTTGGTGTAACGGGCGCTTATTTCGCCTTCCACATCCCCACAAGGTGCGAGAGCAGATTGGGGCTGACCGGGCGGGTAAACTCCACCCCGACAACGGGTCCTTGCGACCAGCGGATGATCGATTCCAGCTTGGTGTGGTCATCCACGACGATGACAAGGCCTTGCGTCTGCAAGTCTGGCGGTTGAGGCAGCAGAAGCTTTGCGCCTTTGTGCGAAATATCGCGGACGCGCGCGGCCACCGAGCGGTTGTTCATCCGCACCATAACCTTGGCATCAACATTGAGACGCGGAAAACGGGCGCGCTTGCCATCCTTCAGCACTGAAGGGCGGGCGAGCAACTCTTCGATCGGCATATCCTGATCGAACTCGACGCCGATGAAATGATCTCGTGCCCAGACGACACGGCCATTCACGTCCATTTCTTCGATGAGCGAAATACTGACGGGCGAGCCAACCTTGAATTCATGATCGGTAAACAGGCAGATGCCGCCTTCGGACACGTTGCGCACCACGGCCAGTTCTTCCGCGCCGCCTGACTGGAGCTTGGCGACGCGCAGCACAGTCATGCTGCGGCGGTCCTTGCGGCGATCAGCCGCAGCGATCGTCTCTGCGTCCTCCGGTGCAGGCGGAATAGGCGGCAAACCGGACAAGGGCCGGTTGTCGTTGCCTGATTTGGGTGGTCGCACTTGCGCCGTCATACCCTGATAACCCCTTGTTGCCGCCCCTGTGGGCGCCGCCACCTGCGCACGCGTTCAGCTGTGCGTGCAGCCTCATTTTTAGGAGGCGGGAGTTAACAACTCCTGTCGATAAGCGGCTGATTTGCATCTGATCTGGCATGATAGATGTTTTATTTTGAACCATATTTGCGGGATTGATGCTTTAATTTACCCAATTGCAATCAAAGTGGATGTAACCGGCTGATGTCGGCAATTT
>CALMVA010000082.1 GCA_937873035.1 uncultured Sphingomonadaceae bacterium
GCAAACTACCTCAGAAACTCCGGCTATGCTTCAATCTAATCAGGACAGACTCTAGCTGAAGTCGAAGCCCTGGAGCGGCGTTTGCGCATCAAGACCGAGCGTGCGGACCTTGAGTTGCTTCAGTAGCGTTATGCTGCGTGCGATATGGCCGGTCAGCTCTTCTGCCGGGCGGTGGCACATCTGGAAGGCCGCTTCGACCATGGTTTCAAGCGGCTCAATGTCATCATGCTCGTCCCAGCCGCCAACGGCCAGAGCGCCTTCGCTGGCAACGGCACCCATGGGCGCAAGCGCGTTGCTGGCAATGCCCGACCCCGCAAGCTCGATGGCCCAGCCCGCCGTCAGCCGGTCGAGCGCGGCCTTGCTGGTGCCGTAGAGCGTTGGGTGGTTGTTGTGGTTGAAGTCGAAATAGCGTGACGCCGTGTCATAGGGCGCGGGTGGCGGCATATTGGCGGTTGCGCTTGAGATGTTGAGAATCCAGCCGCTGCCGCGTTCGCGCATATGGGGAAGGGCTTGCTGGGCGATTTCCTGCGGGCCAAAGACATTCATCTGGAAGGCGAGTTGCACGTGCTTGGGCTGCGCATCCCAGATCGGCACGAAGCGCGACCAGGCGGCATTGTTGACGAGAATGTCGACGCCGCCAAAGGCCGCCAGCGTTTCGGGCACAATGCGGGCACGGTCTTCGCCTGATGCAAGGTCGCACTGGATCATCGCGCAATCGCCGCCCATGGCGCGGATCTGTTCGGCAGTTTCAGCGAGCGAGCCAGCAAGATTGCCGCCCGGTTTCGCCGTGCGGGCCACGATGGCGACGCTTGCTCCTTCGGCGGCGAGCCGCTTGGCGATTCCAGCGCCAATGCCCCGGCTTGCGCCCGTTACAATAGCCACTTTGCCCGCCAATCTGCCGCTCATGCCCGTCTCCTGTGTGCTTGTTATGATCTGGTTGTGGGATGAGCGGGGGTGGGTGTCAACGTGTTGCGTAAAAATATACAGCCATGATTACGCATAATTTGTGAAATAAGCCGTTTGGACGATTTACTGCGCTGCTTGCTCATCCCATATCAACGATCATGGGCGGTTGTCGTTCGGGAGAGGATCATGAAGAAAGAGCTGCGTTACATCATCATTGGCGCGGGGATGGCAGGCATCCTTGCAGGCATCAAATTGCTCGAACGCGGTGAGACGAACTTCACGATCCTTGAAAAGGCGACCAGCCTTGGCGGCACGTGGCGCGAAAATCGCTATCCTGGCCTGACCTGCGACGTTCCCGCGCACGCCTATACCTACAGCTTTGCGCCCAACCCGGAGTGGAGTTCCTATTACGCGACAGGCGAGGAAATTCGCCGCTATTTCGTGAAGGTGGCAGATGATTTCGGCGTCGCGCCCTATATCCGCTACGATTGCGAAGTCGTGGATTGCGCCTTTGATGAAGCCTCGGCCACCTGGACGGTGGAACTGGCAAGCGGTGAAAAGCAGGAGGCCGGCATCGTGATCTGCGCATCGGGCGTGCTGCACCACCCCAAAATGCCCGACATTGCAGGCCTTGACAGCTTTGAGGGGCGTGCGATGCATTCTGCCCGCTGGGATGACAGCGTGAAGCTTGATGGCGCGCGCGCTGGCATTGTCGGGTGCGGATCGACCGGCATCCAGATTTTGACCGCGCTGACCGGCCGCGCGGCAAAGGTCGTCCATTTCCAGCGTTCGCCGCAATGGATCATGCCGGTGCCGCAATTCGACTATACCGATGAACAGCGTGCCGCCTTCCGCAAGGATGTGAAGCTGATCGACGAGATCCGCTACAATAAGGAATATTGGGACGCGATTATCCGCTTCACCGATGGCGTGACCAATATCGACGGCCCCGAAATGAAGCAGATCGAAGACCTTTGCCTCCAGAATCTGGAGACGAGCGTCAAAGACCCGGTGCTGCGCGAAAAGCTGCGTCCAAATTACCGCGCGGCGTGCAAGCGGTTGATCTACTCATGGTGCTATTACGACCATGCCCAGAAGCCCAACGTGACGATTGAAACGGGCGGCATCGAGCGTGTCGAGCCCAAGGGCGTGCGGATGAAGGACGGGACGTTCCACGAGCTGGACGTGCTGGCGCTGGCGACGGGCTTCCGCGCAGATCGTTTCATTCGTCCCGCAACCGTCACGGGGCGCGGGGGCAAGGCGCTTGACGATGCATGGGCGGTTCGCCCCACGGCGTTCCTCGCCGTCACGCTGCCGGACTTTCCCAATTTCTTCATGCTCAACGGCCCGACTGGCCCCGTTGGCAACTTCTCGCTGATCGACATTGCCGAAGCGCAGTGGAAATATGTTGACCAGCTGATTGACCGCCTGCGTGCCGGAAACGCCCGCGCGGTTGAGCCGACGCACGAGGCGATGGCGGCCTATGAGGAAAAGCGCATCGATGCGGCCAAAAAGACGATCTTTGGCAGCGGCTGCTCAAGCTGGTATCTCGATGATACGGGCGTGCCCGCAAGCTGGCCGTGGAGCTATCAGGACTTTGTCGATGCGATGGCAAAGCCCGATTTCGAGGCCTACCGTTTCGCCGCCTGATAGGGGCTATTGAAGCCCGCTGCGCAAGAGGTGGACAAGCTGGGACTGGCGACGCGCGCCAGTCTTGGCGAAAATGGAGCGCAGATGCGCGCGGGCGGTGTTATGCGCGATGCCGAGCAGATCGGCGGCATCCACGAGTGAGCGCCCGCTGGCGAGCGACGCTGCCAGCGTTGCTTCCATGCGGGTGAGCTGAAACAGGTCGCGGATCGCGGCGGGATCAAGCTGCGTATCTTCCCCCGGCACGCTGATGAAGAGCGCCAGCGACGCACCCCCACGCATCATCGCTGGCACGACCATCGGCCGGGCGACGATGGCCAGGTCGCCGCCATCTTGTCGGGCGATCTTGAAGCGGTGGGGCTGGGGCGTCTCGTCTATGTGCGCGAGCAGTTGCTCTATGGCGCGTTGCTGAGCCGCATCGGCGAGGCGCAGCTTGCCCGCTGCATTGCTGATCCCTTCACCATCCTGAAGCAACCGCTCCGCCATGGCGTTGCTGCGCGCGATGCGGCCTGTCTTGTCGAGAATGATCGTGCCGACGCCCAGTTGCTCGACGGCCCCGTGATAAACGCCATGTTCGGCAACTGCCAGTTGCAGCCGCTCAAACAGCCGCGCGGCATTGCGCAGATGTGGCACAAGCGACTGGAAGCGCGCGCGCTCGACTTCGGTGAAATCGGGGAGGGACTGGTCGCGCGTGGCGCGGCAGCGGGCTTCGAAACCCGTTTCAAAGCGCAGGTCCACGCCCAGCACCTGATTGCCGCCCGCCTTGTCGAGAAAGCCCAGATAGGCGGCAACGCCCGGTGCATCGGGATCGCGCACAAATTCCGCAAAGGACGTTACCTGACCTTCTGGAAGGCCTTTGAAGGGGTCAGTTGTAAAGAAACTTGCGAGATAATCTTCATTGGTCTTGGGGTTCGCGCCGGGCGTCAGAATCGTGCCGGGCTCTGTCAGGCCGGGCGCTGTCAGGATCAGCGTGGCATAGCTCGCATCGAGCCAGCGCGCGAGCGCATGGAGAAACCGCTCCCAGGGCTGCGGCTCAAGCAGCCCGCCAAACAGGGCTTCCAGCACGTCTGGGAATTCGATGTTCGCGGGGCCTGCCATTCGCACGCCGTATAGACGCGCGTGCGAGGGCAGGCCAATGATATTGCTATTCGGCCGCGACGGCAGCCGCTGCCTCGGCGCGAAAATGCGGGATGACCTTTTCGCCGATATTGCGGATCGTCTCCATGATGATGTCGTGGGGAATACCCCCCATCTGGAACATGAAGAGGATCTCGTCGGCACCCGCATCCTTGAGGCGTTGCACATAGCGGATGCAGTCCTCAGGCGTGCCATAGGCATCCTGCGCGACGGTGTAGTTGCTCAGATGCTCGTCTCCGACCGGAATGGCCTCTTCCGACAGATAGGCGATGGTGGCCTGCTTGCCGGCTTCCAGCACCTTGGCGTGGTCTTCTGCATCCAGATTTTCATCGACCGTCGGCTTGGGGCCGCCTTGATACCAATAGGCGATTGATTCCGCGAAGAAACGCTGGCCACGCAGGCCGATCTTGCGGGCCTTGGCGCGATCTTCAAGCACGGTCGCCGCGCACAGCGCCGCCAGATGCTCGGTCGGGCGGAAACCGACCTGATGTTCAGCTTTGCGGTTGCGGAAGGCATCCCGGTAAATGGCGTTCTTCTTGGCGATTTCATCAGGCCCCGAAAAGCCAAGCACAAGCGCACCGATGCCACGTTCACCTGCCGCCAGCAGCGTGTTTTCACGCGTGCAGGCCATATACATCGGCGGATGCGGATCCTGATAGGGCTTGGGGTGGATGGGGCGCTTGGGGATCTTGATGAACTGGCCATCATGCTCGATCTCATCCTGCACCATGATCTTGGGGATGAGATACATCGACTCGTCAATCATCGGCTGAAGCTCGGCGAGGTCATAGCCAAAGGTGCCCGCTTCCTGCTGCGTGCCGCCCTTGCCAACGCCAAAATGCAGGCGGCCTTTTGAGAGGATGTCGAGCGTCGCAATGCGTTCCGCCACCTTGACAGGATGGTTCATCGCGGGCGGCAGGCAGACGACGCCATGGCCCACATGGATGCGGCTTGTAGCCCCTGCGATGAAGGCCAGCACGGTTTCGGGGGCCGACATATGCGCATATTGGGTGAGCGCGGTGTGTTCGACGCACCAGATGCAATCAAAGCCCATTTCCTCAGCAAACTTGGATTGCTCGATGATCTGGTGGAACACGGCCTGCTCATTCCCGCGGCTCGTATCCACCATCTGCGCTTCGTAGATGATCGAAAATTTCATGGTGCTCTCCTCAACGATTCATTTTGTCGGTGGCTAGCAGGGCGGGGCGGCGGCGGAATGGTCCGATTGGACTAGAAAGCGGATCAGCCGCCCAGCCCGAACACCTCGAAACTGCCAATATGTGCGCGGTTTTTCTTGATGCGATGCGTTATGCGCCACGCGCCGTCGATGCGCCGCCACTGGTCGTGGTAATCCCCCAGCGTGCTGAAGGTGACGTGCGCCTTGTCGCCGGTGCCAAGGTGCATATCGCTGACATAACATTGGCTGGTGGCATGGCCGCCATTCACCTCGACAAGAAGATTGCCAAGCAGGTGCTGCGTCGGCCCGCACTTGTCGAGATAATGGCGGATGCAGCCGATCACCGCGTCCGGGGTGGCGAGTGGGCCGGTGCCCAACTCGCCCGTCGCGTCGGGTGCCATGATGGCCCGCACCACATCCCAGTCGCGCGCGTCCATGGCGCGGGCAAAGCGGATGAGCGCGCGGCCGATGTCACGTTCGGCAAGCAGTGTCGCCAGATCGGCCATCAGGCTGTGATCTCGGTGACGACGCCATAGGCGCCGCGCATCGCGCCTTCGATATAGCCAACGCCATTGGCGTCACCGATCGTGCGGACGCTGAACCCCGCCTCGCGCAGGTGGTTGGCGAGCGTCAGATCACCATCGGCCCCCTTGGCGACGATAACATGGTCTGCCGCAGCCTTGAGCGTGGTTCCGTCTCTCGCCGTGAAGCTGACGGCATCGGCTTCAATGGCGATGTCGGTCGCTGCCGGGAACATCTCCACCCCATGTTCCTTCAACTCGGTCAGGATGCGCATCCGGCGCACCAGCGTCAGCCCCTTGCCGAAGGCGGGGGCATCATCGACGATGGTCACCTTGCGGCCGCGCTCGATGAGGAATTCGGCCAGCTCGACGCCCACCAGCTCGCCGCCGATGATGACGATCCGGTCGCCCAGCGGCATCCATGTGTGCGTGGCCTTGCGGACAAGATCGAGATTGGCTGTCGCGCCGGTCGCAGCCCCAATCCTCGTCGCCATGCGCGTCAAAAAGCCGGTCTTGCGCTTCAACTCGTCAGAGCTTTCGCCGAGCATCATCTTGCGCATATCGTCGCCCGAAAACACATTGTCGCGGTCATTGCCGGGAATGTCGGGCATCCCGCGCACCGCACCCGTCGCCACGATCACCTCATCAGGGGCAAGGCTGCGCAGCAGCTCAGGCGTCGCTTCGGTGCTGAGGCGCACATCAACGGAGGCTTCCTCAACCTCGCGGCGCAGCCAGTTGAGCAGCCGCTCATTGGGCTCATAGGCGAGCGAGGCGAAGCGCAGCGTGCCGCCCAGCCGGTCGCTCCGCTCGATGAGCGTGACCTTGTGGCCGAGCGCCGAAAGGCGACGTGCGGATTCCATGCCGCCCGGACCGCCGCCGATCACGACGATCTTCTTGGGAGCGGCGGTCGCGGGCTTGCGCTCAAACTCGAACGACAGTTCCGAATTGACGGCGCAGCGCGATTGCTGGCCGCCATAGATCGCGCTGACGCAGGTGTAGCAATAGATGCACGGGCGGACCTTTTCCGCCTCGCCGCGCAGCAGCTTGTTGGGCAGATGCGGATCGGCGAGCAGCTTGCGGCCCATCGCCATGAAGTCCGCTTCGCCCTTGCCGATCACCTTGTCGGCAGTCGCAATCTCGACGCGGCCGGAGGCGATGACAGGGATCGAGACTTCCCGCCTGATTTCGGCGGCCGCCGGCAGATTGAAATCTTCAATGTGCGGAATGTTCGATTCCGAGTGGAGCTTGCCTTGCCCGGTTTCGTGATAAGCCGAAACGGTGATGGCGTCGGCACCGGCGGCTTCCACCATTTTTGCCGCAACCTTGGCGTCTTCAAGCGTGATGCCGCCCTTCTTGCCGACTTCGCGGGAATCGAGCTTGACCCAAACCGGGTAATCGGGGCCGACCTTTGCGCGGACGGCAGCGATAACTTCCATCAGCAGGCGCAGGCGATTTTCAATGGGGCCGCCATATTCATCGGTGCGGCTGTTGGTCTTGGGTGAGATGAATGACGAGAGCAGATAGCCGTGGCCCGAATGGATTTCGACTGCGTCGAAACCCGCCTTCTGCGCGCGCTCGGCACCTTCGGCGAACTGGCGGACGACGGTGGCGATGTCTTCTTTTTCGAGAATCTTGATTTCGGGCATCGTCATGCCGGAAAAGGCGGCCATCTCTTCCGGCAGAAAATATTCCATGAAATTGCCGGACGGGGCGGGCGGGATGCAGGGCGCCCATAGCGGATGGCCCCAGCGCGTCGAATAGCCTGCAACCAGCCCGCCATGGTGCAACTGCACGGCGATCTTCGCGCCATGCGCGTGGACGCGGCGGCACAGCTCGGTGAGGCCGGGCAGAAACTTGTCATCGGAAATCGCGGTCTGCTGAAGCGCGACGGCACCCACCGGCCAGGCAACGCCCGCCACCCCCGAAATGATGAGGCCGGAGCCACCCTTGGCCTGTTCCTCATGATAGGCAATCAGCTTTTCGCCAACGGTGCCATCCTCTTCAGAGAGGCTGACACCCATGGCGGTGACCATGATGCGGTTCTTCACCTCCATCTTGTTGATGCGTCCGGGCGACAGGAGGTGCGGGTAGCTGTTGGAGATCATTGTCGTCTTCTTTCTTCAGGAAATCACATCTTGCCACTGGCCCGTGGCGGAGGAGAGGCGCACGGCATCAAGCACGGCCTGACCGCGCACGGCGTCGTCAAATGTCGCTGCGCGCTCTGGAATATCGGGGTCGCGCCCCTCGATCCGTGCGCGCATTTCAGCAAACAGGCGGGCATAGGGCGGCACATCGAAGCCCATGGTGTGCCAGCGATCCATTTCAGTCTGGATCAACTCGGCTACGGGAAATGGCGTGGGAGCCACGTTCACGAGGTCGGCCGGCATCGGGATTTGGCGTGCGCCATCCTCATTCATCACCCAGACCTCTTCGGGGTCGCCATAGCTGGCCCCGCTCTGGATCCAGGCCCCGCCGCGCGTGCCTGCAACCTTTGTCGCCATCACCAGCGGTCCGGGCGCGACTTGCGCTGCCATGATTGTGCCTGCAACGCTGTTGCCGGTTGTGAACTGAACCGAATAGGCATCGTCTGCCGTGCGGTGCGGCCTGCCCGGCGCGAGCGTCTGGAGCACACCGCTCACGCGCGTGAGCGGCCCGAACATATAGTCGGCCTGATCGAACATATGTGACCCGAAGGCGCCAAGGAATCCGCCGCCTTGCGCTGCATCCTCCCACCAATCGGCAATCTTTTCGTCGGGGTCGGAATTGCCCTGCTGATGGTAGATGCGCAGAAAGTGGCGGGGTTCGCCGATGAGGCCATCGCGCACCACGCGCCGCAACAGGGCCTGTGCGCTGTCGAAGCGGAATTCCGCGCCGAGCATATGTATGATGCCCGCTGCCTTTGCCGCATCACGCATTTGGCGGGCTTGGTCGGCATCCTTTGCGAAGGGCTTTTCGCACACGACATGACGACCGGCGGCAATGGCGGTCATCACTGGATCGAAATGCGCGTGTGGTGGGGTTGCGACAGTGACGAGGCGGATCGCGTCGTCCCGCAGCGCGTCTTCAAGACTGTCAGTGGCGAGCGGAATGCCAAGCGGTGCGGCGCGTGCGGCTGTTTTCGCCCTGTCACGTCCCACAATGGCGCGCACCTCAAAACCGGCTTCGCGCAGCGCGCGGGTGTGGGTGAAGAGGCCAAAGCCGGTGCCGACGACTACGGCGCCAATCGGTGTGCTCATCGGGCATTTCCTTCTGCAAGGTGCAGGCAATGGTCGATGCCGTCGGCGCAGGCTTGTGCAGCGTCTTGGGTGGGCATGGCATCCAGCGCGCGCGAGAAGGTTTCGACGCCCAGAAAGGCGTTTGTGCCCGTGGCGGCCAACGCCTGCATGAAGCCTGCAAGATCAAGCCCTCCCTCTCCGGGAAGACGGCGGTTCATCATGCCGGTGTTGAGGTCCGCCTCCGGGGTGGCAGGAGCGTCGTTGAGCTGGATGGAAAAAATTCGGTCGCCGGGCACGCGCGCAAGCGCATCAAGCGAGGAATTGCTGCGGAAGAAGTGCCAGCTGTCGACCATGAGCCCGCCATTGGTGCGCCCCGCGCGGTCAATGATCTCCCATGCCTCTGCCAGCCGCGGAACGCCGCCTGTCGGCACGAATTCCAGTGCGATGCGCACGCCATGTGCGGCGGCCTTGTCGCACATCTCGCCAAAATGTCTGGCCATTTCGCGTCCATCAAACGCAAGGCCGAACAGCTCTGCTGTCGAAACCGTGGATGCGCCCAATTCCACCGCGACCGGGCAAATGCGTTCTGGCGTCATTGCGCTTAGAAACTCGCCAAAAGGGCTGTCGCTCACCGCGTGCGCCGGCATCCAGCTACCGATCATTTCGATCTCGCTGACGACCAGCCCTGCATCGGCGATGCGGCGCGCGACATCGGCCTTGTCCAGCCCGCGCAGATCTCCCGGCCAGACCGAGATTGCGCTATGGCCTGCTGCCTTGGCCGGTCCCAGCCTCTCCAGCAGCGGAGTGCATTGGCGGTTGGCGCCCCAAAAGACGCGGTGGGTAGGCGAAAGACCGGGCATCAGGCGACTTCTCCGCTGATTATGGGATCAATGGTGTCGAGCGCGGCTGCTCCGTTCCGGCGCAGATCCGCTATCGCCACACGCCGCAGCGTCACTTCGGGCGGCTCGCCAGTGATGCCGATGAAGCGCAGGCTCATGCCGCCATGGGCATGGCCGAAGGGCTGTATCCAGTTGCCGTTGATGCCGGGGTCCTGATCCGCAATGATGACGCGCACCGATCCATCGTCATTGTAGCGCGCCTTCGCCTTGGTCACATGGCCGCCGCCATCTTCATAATTGTCGAGATTTTCCTGCCAGATCGAGCAGAGCTGGAAAATCCAGTAGGTGCAGGGCGTCGGCATGAAATCAAGGACGAGTGCTTCGCCCGTGCCGCATTCCCATGTGCCGAAACCGTGATGCCGGTCAGGCACGCCGCCGTTGGAAAGATAGACCGCGCGGTCAAAGCGGATGCGGTTGGGGCGCTCTGCCAAATTGTCCTGCCACCAGCGCCGCACCAGTTCTCCATACCCCAGCACGACTTGCCCCGCTTTGGCGAGAGCATCGCTCATTTCGGCGGGTTCGATCGGGCGGGGGGCGGGGGCGTCGGTGCGCGCGATGGTGAAGTGCGGCGGTGTGGTATTGGGCCGGTCATGATAGAGCGTGCGCACAAGCAGCCCCACGCAATCTTCTGTGATCGGCAGCCAGTCGAGCGCGCCGTCGGGGCGGGTTTTGCTGACCGCAATCTCGAAATTGCCAAGATCGTCGAAATGGACCTGTTCGGAGGTGATGAAGCCCGTTGTCTGGAGCGCGGTCGGATCAAATTCGACAAGGCCCGCCACGCCCTTTGCCGCCCAGTCGCTTTCGCCGGGGTGCAGCGGCTGCGGCGCGCGCCATGAGGCGATGACGAAATAGGGCAGGCCGCCCCGATTGCCCCGAATGACATAGTCATGCCGCCCATCGACAAATTCGGCGAGCAGATGATCCTGATCGGGCGACTGGAAGTTGATGGCCTGCCGCCACACGGTGTCTCGCAGGCGGGGGCGCTCCGGCTCGCAATTTTCGGCAAAGCGCTCCAGCGCGCTGCGCGTGACGCGCGAGAGGAAGCGATACCATTCGGCCTTGTCGAGCCGGTCAATCTCGTCCGGCCCGAAGCGGTCAACAATGCGCCCTGCCTCTTTCAGCGTGTCGCAAAAGTCATCCCATGCGCGTCCGGCAAACAGGCGTTCTTCGGCGTTCATAGCACCTCCACCGCAACGCCGAAGCGTTCATAATAAAAAGCGAAGCGCTCACGCGTTGCTTCGATATCGACGCCGAAATCCCCTGCGAGATCATAGACGACGCGGCCATGCTTGCCGCGCGGATTGGCATCGAGATAGGTCTGGATGTGCGCCTTGGCGGCGGGTGTCAGATCAAGCTCGGCAAGCGCATAGACCTGCTCGATCACACCCATCTGGTCCGCCATGTAATCGTTGAAGCGCACGTCGAGCGCCTTGGGAAGCAGGTCGCGTTCGGCCACGCAGCGGCGCAGCAGCGCTTCGATCCGGTCGATCCAGTAACTCGCGAGTTCCTCGATCTGCGCGCGGTCCATATGGCGGCGGATGCGATCTCCATAGGCGATCATGGTGATCGCGGATTGCAGCACGGCAAGCGGATCGCGGTGGGTGATGATCGTTGTCGCATCGGGATAGACGGCTGCGAGCGCGCCGAAATTTTCCATGTGCGGGGGAGACTTCATCACCCAGCGATTGGGCCCGCGCGCCCATGTCATATACTGGAGCAGACGCCTGGCGTAGGCGTAGTGCGGCGTCTGGTCATGCGCCAGATACCAGTCGCGCCATTGATAGGGGCGGCTCACCCATTCGATCAGATAGCCTGAGAAATCGGGGCCGAGCAGTTCGACGTCCTCATGGACGCCATCGGGGTCCATTTCATGCATTGCAGGCATGAAGGGCAAAAGCGCCTCGAAGCCGCCCCACATTTCCTTGCAGGCAAGACGGCGTGGATCGACGGCGGGGGCGGGTGGCGGAAGCACGTCGCTCACCGGCGTCATCGACTCCCAGAGCGTCATCGAGCGCAGCCGGTCGTCCGCCGCCAGCAGATTGACGAGATGTGTCGTGCCAGAGCGCGGCAGCCCCGCAATCATGATCGGCCGGTCTATGCGGACATCGGCGATTTCAGGATGGCGCTTCCATGCATCCTCAAACTTGAGGCGCGTCGATGCTTGCCGCACGCAATCTGCAAACAGGTTCGCGCGGCCAAGGTCGTTGAGGCCGCTATCCTCGGCAAAGCTCTGGAGCCAGATGTCGAGCCGTTCGTGAAAGTCCGGCGCGCCGAAGTCGGAAAGGCCGGTTTGCGTCACTGCCGCATCGAGCACTGCCTTGGCCTCAAAGCAAACCTTCGGCGCAGCCGCCATTGCGGCCATTTGTATGTCCGTAAGGCGTGGGGACGCCAGATCATCTATGCGGATGGCAGCAGACATTGCGGTCAGCCCATGATCGTATAGCCGCCATCGGCCATCAGCACCTGTCCGGTGATCCAGCTGGCGGCGGGGCTTGAGAGGAAGAGGACGGGCCCGGCAATGTCATCCGGCACGCCAAGACGGCCAAGCGGAGTGCGCGCAAGGCTGGGGGCCAGCCATTCCGAGCCTGCGAACACCTGTTCGGTCATCCGCGTTTCGACCATGCCTGCCGCAACGACGTTGACGCGGATGTTGCGGCTGCCGAGATCGACGGCAAGACCGCGTGTCATGCCGAGAAGCCCGGTCTTGCCCGCGCCATAGCCGAGCGTGACCGACATTCCCATGAAGCTGGTGACAGAGCCGATGCCGATGATCGCGCCGCCGCCGGGCATGGTGCTTGCGGCCAGCCTGTCGACAAGTCGACGCGAAAGGCGAAACGCGCTGACGAGGTGAACCTGCACCGCGCGCGCAAATACATCCGGGTCATGCTCATCAAGGCCGAGCGGATAGAAGGAGGCGCCCGCATTGTTGACAAGAATGTCGCACGCCGGAATGGCCGCCGCCACGGCATCGATGCTCGCATTGTCCTCAAGGTCGAGTTGCAGATAGCCGAAGCGGGAGAGGTCTGCCTCATAATCCGCCGAGGATGCGCGTGTGCCAGTGATCGTCACGGATGCGCCCGCATCGGCATAGGCGTTGGCGATAGCGGCACCGATGCCGCTTGTTCCGCCCGTGACGAGGACATTGCGCCCTTCAAAATTGAACCGGACTTCGTTCATCGCCACGGCGATTCCCTCTCTGCTTGATTTTGACTGAACGTAGTGACTATACAAAGTGTATGTCAACGACGAACACCGGCCTCCCGACCGCCAGCATGGATCGGCCCAACCGCGCCAATCCCCGCCAGCGCGCGCAGCGTGCGGAAACACGCGAGCGTTTGATAGAGGGGGCGATCCGCGTCTTTTCGGCCAAGGGCTATGTCAACACGACGGTGGAGGACATCTTGTCGGAAGCAGGTGTAAGCCGGGCTTCCTTTTATGCACATTTTGCCAGCAAGGCGGCAGTTGTTGCAGAGATGATCGAGAATTTCGCGCCCATCTGGCAGCCCATGTATGATGAGCTTTCCACAATGCCGCACGATATTGAGCGGCTGACGGCGTGGTGCCGCCGCAACGTCGCCATGTATCGCAGCAATCAGCCTTTGTGCATCATCATGACGCAGGCTGGCTCAATCGAGCCTGATCTCTACTGGAAAATGTCAAGCTATCAGGACGCACTCACCGACCAGTTGGCAGCAGGCAATCCGGCGCTGGCGCATCTGGCGCATGACAAGGCGGGCCGGTTGCGCGCGGCCCTTGCGCTCTCGCAAATCGATCAGGCGTGTTATTTCCTGGCCGTCCGTCGCTGGCAGGAAGAGCCTGAGGCCGGCGTCGAAGCCATGGCTGCCCAGCTCTGCCATTTTCTCACAACCGAAGCCGAGCGGGGCAGCGGGCAGTGACCAGCGCGAGACAGATTGGCAATTTGCTCTATCGCTATGGCGCGTTGATGGACGCAGGCGACTTTGCGGCCATCGTCCCGTTGTTTGCACACGCGCGATTGAGGCTCGTTGGTGGGCAAGAAGTGGGTGCTGCGGAGATGCTCGGCATCTGGCAGCGCATGATTATCCTCTACCCCTGTGGCACACCGCGCACCAAGCACGTCATTACCAACCCCATCATCGAGATTGATGAAGATGCGGGGAAGGCGACTTGCCGTTCGGTATATACCGTGTTGCAGGCGACCGACGGCTTCGCGCTGCAAATCATCGCCGCCGGGCGCTATCACGACACATTCACCCGCATTGACGGGGAATGGCATTTTGCGCATCGGGATTATTCGATGCTCGATATGCAGGGTGATCTCAGCCACCATCTGAAAGATATGACCAAAGGAAATGAAAATGGCTGACGCCGCCCAAGCCGTGCAAGATCCGGCGCTGTTCGACGCGTTCCGGCAGGCGATGCGCGGCGTTGCATCTGCGGTTTATCTCATCACCGCGCGCGGACCGGAAGGAGATGTCGGCATGACGGCGACGGCAGCCTGCTCCTTGAGCTTCGATCCAATGTCGGTGCTGATTTCGGTTAATCGCTCTGCCTCGCTGATGCGGACGCTGGAAGCAACAAACCGCTTCGTGCTCAACATTTTGAGCCGGGAAGATGAAGCGGTGGCCGCCGCCTTTGGCAGCCCCGCCGGACGTGACGAGCGGTTTGCCGCAGGCAAATGGTATGATCTGGAAGCCATGCCCGCACTCGGCAGCAGCCTCAGCAGCATCGCTTGCGAGGTGGAAAATACCATGGATTTCGGCACGCACCGCGTTTTCGCCGGTCGCGTGATCGGCGTCGATAACCGCTTGGGGTTGGATGAATTGCTCTATTGTCAGGGCAGTTTTCGCACATTGGGCGGGTAGTTCACACCGCCAATCCAGCGCAATTTTTGTCAAATCTGGGAGCAATCGCGTCTAAAGCTTCGTTTCCCCACTGTCTCTAGGTTCCGCCGCAATCGAGCATTTTAGCCTCGTTTGCAGGGAGAGATGATGATGGGGATTTCACGCGCACGTCTTGCGCTCGCGGTGCTGGCCGCAGGCACGTCAACCGCAGCACTTGCGCAGGATACAACCGAGGCCCCCAATGATGGCGAAATCGTCGTCACCGCGCAGCGCCGCGCGCAGTCGCTGCTTGATGTTCCGCTCGCGGTGTCCGCGCTCTCTGGAGACAGCCTCGCCTCCAAGGGTATCACCAATTCGGCTGCGCTCGGCTCGGCTGTGCCCAACCTCCAGATCAATAGCCCGTTCGGCAACACCCAGCCCAATTTCTCGCTACGCGGCATTGGCGTTGCGAACGAATATAACTCCAATCAGGCCTCGCCCGTTGGCGTCTATATCGACGATGTCTATCTCGCGCCGCGCACCAGCCATGGCATGGGCCTGTTTGACCTTGACCGCATTGAAGTGCTGCGCGGGCCGCAGGGCACGCTCTTTGGCCGCAACACAACGGGTGGCGCCATCAACTTCATCACCACCAAGCCGTCGCTCAAGGGCAGCAATGGTTATGTTGAAGTCGGCTATGGCAACTATAACAGCTTCACTGCAAAGGGCGCGGTTGAAACCACGCTGAGCGAAGACAGCGTTGGCCTGCGTCTGGCAGTCAATTACGCCAATGGCGACGGGTGGATGAAGAACGTCTTTGTCGGCGGACGTGACGGCAATTCGGTCGATACGCTGCAAGGCCGCGCCACGCTGCGCATCAAGCCGGGCGATAGCAATCTCGATGTCACGCTCAAGGCCTATGGCGGGCGGGATCGCGGAACGCAGGCGGCTCCGCACGGCGTTGGTGCCTTCCGCACCGGGCTTGGCTTCTTTGAAACCAACGAAAGCCGCATGGGTGACAACAACACAGACGCCTGGGGCTTTTCCGGCAACGTCCAGCTTGGGCTCAACGATGCGCTGACGGTGACGTCGATCACTTCCTATGACGGTGGCAAGCAGCATTTGCAGCAGGCCGCCGATGGCGCGCCGATTGACGTGCTCGATATTACGTGGATTTCGCAATATCGCCAGTTCAGCCAGGAACTGCGCGCCAATTATGATACAGACAAGCTCAACCTTGTCGGCGGCGTCTTCTATGGCTGGGATCGTAACATTACCGATAACCGCTTCAATATCCCGCTGCCGCCGGCGGGCGGTTTCTTCCAGCATTATCGCCAGAACCGGAAGTCCTACGCCATCTTTGCGCAGGGTGATTTTGATCTGAGCGACAATCTCGTGCTGACGCTTGGCGCACGCTACACCAAAGACAAGTCGCGCTATGATGATGCGTTCGCCTATCTGTTCCTTGGGGCCGTGGGCGCGCCGGACACGCCGATCGCCACCACCGTGCCCTGCGCGGGTGTGGCAGGCACGTGCGCTTATGATCCGGCGGCGCGCTTTGCACTCGACGACACCAACAACGCGCTCACAGGCCGCGTTGCGCTCAGCTACACGCTGCCAGACGATACGCTCATTTATGCCAGCTACAACCGTGGCTATCGCGCAGGTGCTGTCAATGGCGGTGGCTACACCTCATCTTCCGGCATCAGCTATATCGAACCGGAAAAGGTCAATGCCTATGAACTGGGTGTCAAGGGCCGCTATCTTGACCGTGCGCTGACGGTCGCGGCGTCGCTTTTCTATTATGATTATCGCAACCAGCAGCTGCAGGACACGCGGCCCGGCCCCGTCTCTTTCCTCGTCAACACGCCCAAGTCAGAAGTTTACGGGCTTGAGCTGGAATCGACGCTCAAGGCGAGTGACGACCTCTCGCTCAATGTCGCCTTTGGTCTGCTCAAGTCCAAATATAAGGAATTGCTGCTTCAGGGCACTGATCTTTCCGGCAACTCGTTGCCCTTTGCGCCCAAGCTGACCGCACAGGCGGGTTTTGACTGGGCGATGGGAGAGCTGGGCGGCGGCAAGGTGACCTTCTCGTCCAATGTCGCCTATTCGAGCCGTCAATATTTCTCGCCATTCAATCAGCTGAATGTCGTCGGTTCGCCGCAGGTCAATTCAGAGTTGATGCAGGGCGCCAATGCCAAGGTCAACGCGACGCTGGGCTGGTCGAATGGCTCATTCGGGGTGCGGCTGTTCGCCAACAACCTCTTCAACCGCAAAACCTACGCCTATGGGCTTGATCTGCGCGGGGCGGGCTTCCCCTATAACTTCCTCGTGCCGGCGGCACCCCGCACTTACGGCCTGTCAGTCCGCGCAGGCTTCTGACGCATGATGATCGGCGGCGGCTGGATTTTCCGCCGCCGATTGCGCATGGTTGCCGCCGGGAGAGCCAGATGACCAAGGTCTGGGACAATAAGGCGATTATCTGCGACTCGCTGGGCCGTGCGCCCGATGTCGAGCTTGGCTCGGTGGGCGAGGGGTGGTCGCTATGTCGTTGGCGGCAATTCATCGGCACCTATTCGCTGCCGCCTTGTCCTGATCCCATGTTCGTCGTCCATGTCGCGGGCAAGCCGCAGGTCAAGACATGGCAGCAGGATGGGTGGAGCGAGTCCGCCTCAATTCCCGGTTGCGCGACGATTGTGCCCGATGGGATGCCCACGGGCTGGCTCGTCGATGGTGAATTGGATGTCGTTACGCTGAGCGTATCGCTTGATGTGCTGCGCGGATCGCCTGCCAATGACCGGTTTTCCAAGATGCGCTTTGCCTTTGCCGATCCGCTTGGCGTTGCGCTGACGCGGCAGATTCTGGCCGAACTTTATGCCCCGCACGCCGATGAGCGTGAGGCTTATGTCTCGGCGATGGTCAATGCCTTGAAG
Organism: uncultured Sphingomonadaceae bacterium; assembly: GCA_937873035.1. Lineage (GTDB taxonomy): Bacteria > Pseudomonadota > Alphaproteobacteria > Sphingomonadales > Sphingomonadaceae > Aquisediminimonas. Next base: position 17,238 of record CALMVA010000082.1, read on the forward strand.
GCGCATATCCTTGCCGGGCCACCCGCGCAGGGCCATCCGCCCGAAATCCCGACCTCCGATTTCTCCGCCTTCCGCTTGCACAAGATCATGAACGCCGTGCTTGAGCGACCTTGTTCCCCGTCAGCACCAATGGCACAGATTTTAGGTTGTGATTTAAGGAGTGT